>NZ_JALJZW010000006.1 GCF_024171495.1 Deinococcus sp. HSC-46F16 | reverse complement strand
CTTGTTCTCTCGCACACCTCTTCGCTTGTCATGCTCCGCGCCTCGCTTGAGGCTCAGAAAAGATACAGGGGGGGAAACAACTTGTCAACTCCCCCCGCCCAATCCCACGGGAAGGTTGACAAAATGACGTGCTAGCCTGCTTCCATGCGGGTTCATGTGGTCTTCCTGGCGCGGCTCAAGCGGGAAGCAGGACTGGAGACGGCCAGCTTGGAGGTGCCTGAGGGTGCCACCGTGCGCGATCTCGCGGCGCAGGTTGAACAGTGCCATGGCCTGAGCCTGCGCGGCTGCATGGTGGCGGTCAACGAAACCTATGCCCGGCCCGAGCAGATCCTGTCGGCCGGAGATGAGGTGGCCTTCTTGCCTCCCGTGGCCGGAGGTTCGGGACCGGAGTTGGAAACACGGTGCGAGGTCCAGGACACTCCCCTGCTGCTCCCGGAGGCCGAGCCTTTTCTCATCCGGCCGCAGTACGGAGCGCAGGCCTACTTTGTGGGGACGGTGCGCTCGCCCAACCGGGGCAAGGTCGTGGCCTTCATTGACTACGAGGCGTACGCGCCGATGGCCGTCCGGGTCATGGAGGAAGCGGCGGGACGGGCACGCGAGCAGCATGGAGAGTTGCGCGTCATCATTCAGCACCGAACGGGACGCCTGCGGCCTGGGGAAGCGAGCATCCTGATCGGGGTTGCCAGCGCCCACCGCCGCGCTGCCCTGGAGGCCTGCGACTTCCTGATCGAGTACCTCAAAGCCCAGCTCCCCGTCTGGAAGCACGAGGCGGACGAGGACGGCTCCCACTGGGTTGACGGGCGGAGCGAGCATCCCACGTTGTAGGGATCAGGGAGCCTGAGGGTTGTCGCGGGCGTGGGCCTCGAAGTGCCGGTAGTAGCGGCCCGCGAGAAGTGCCATCAGGCACAGTACGGCGCTCAGCGCGAGAAGCTGCGGCCAGCCTCCCGCCCCTGTCAGCAGTCCGTTGAAGACGAAATGCAGCGTGATGCTCAGGAGCAGTCCGCGCGAACGCCACCAGCGTCCGCCCTGCAAATGGCGCCCCCCCAACGCGTAGCCCTGAGGCGCACTGAACAGGGCATGAACCAGCGTGGTGAGCGGCGCGTGCCAGGCCAGGGCCGAAGTGCCGAAGCCCAGCGAGTAGGTCACGTTCTCCACGAAGGCGAAGCCCAGGGCCGCCGTGACGGCGTAGACCAGACCGTCCATCGGCTCGTCGAACTCGTGCTCGGTGGTCGCGGTGATGGCGGCCAGGAACTTGCTGCTCTCCTCGACGAGGGCGGTCAGGAGCAAAACGAGCAGCGGGGTCAGCAGGCCCAGCGCGGCCGGGAAATGCTTGAAGGTTCCGCCGAACGCCGCTGAAACGCCCCAGGCCACCATCCCCCACCCGAAGGTCCGGGCCAGCAGCCAGGCAGGCTCCGGGTGGCGGTCGCGCCGCACAAAAAACCACAGCCATCCCGCCGATAGGAGCAGCGAAACCAGCAGAGGCCACAGCAGCGGCATAAGCGCCTGATCCGGCAGAAGTCCTGACCTTAGGCCCGCACCAGCCGCTTGGCCGCCGCCTGCATGGGCTGATGGGCCAGGTGGGTGAGCGCCAGTGCCAGCGCATCCGCCGCGTGGTTGTTGAACAACTCGCGGACGCCCAGGGTGGCCTTGACCATATAGATGATCTGCTCCTTGTCCGCGCGGCCGGTGCCCACCAGCGAGCGCTTGACCTGCATGGGACCGTAGGCGTGAATGGGCACGCCCGCCTGGGCGCAGGCAAGCTGCACCACGCCAAAGGCCTGCCCCACCTTAAAGGCCACGTCGGCCTGACGGCGCAGAATCTGGTCCTCGATGGCGACGGCATCGGGCCGGTACTCGGCCAGCAGGCGGGAGACCTCGCTGTGCAGGTATTGCAGGCGGCGGGGCATGAGCCAAGCGCTCTCGGTGGTCAGGCAGACGTGGTGCAGGTGACGGGCCTTGCGCACATCCCCTTCCACCAGTCCCAGACCCAGATTCGCCAGTCCAGGGTCTACCCCAAGCACGATCATGCCCGCAGCATAGGGCAAAACGGGATCAGGCCACCCCGGACTGTCTGGGGTGGCCTGCTGAGAGAAGCCGACTCAGCGGGTGCCGCAGCCCCCACTGCCCTCGCCGTCGGGCGACTGGGCGCCGTCGGTGCGGAAGGAGTGGCCGCAGCCGCAGTTGCTGGTGGCGTTGGGATTATGCACGGTGAAGCCGCCGCCCATCATGTTCTCGACGAAGTCCACCTCGCTGCCGCGCAGCAGCGGGAGGCTCATGCGGTCCACAAGCAGCTTGACGCCCCTGTCCACCACGATGGTGTCGCCGTCAAGTTCGCGGTCGTCAATCGCCATGCCGTACTGGTACCCGCTGCATCCACCACTCTTGATAAACACCCGGACGCCCGCATTGTCCTTGCCGCTCTGGGCCAGGATGGCAAGGGCCTTTTGGGCACCGAATTCGCTGATTCGAATGTCCTGGTTCGGCAGGACGCCGCCGGATTCGGGAAAAGAGGTCGCCGTCATGGGTGAAGCGTAACACCATTGGAGCAAGAAAAAGGTGTCCGGTTGGCAAAGTCGCCAGCTTTCCCGGTGGAGCTCGGTTCTCTCTGCACTTACATTCCTTGAGCGCCCCTCTGTTAGCATGACGCCATGACGAACCCCTACGCCGAGTGGTTCGAGCAACTGCGGGCGGAGTATGGCGACCAGCTTCAGGCTATGCCGCTGCCCGACGGGTTGCCCGAGCACCTGCACACCCTGATCGAGAGTGGGGACGAGGAAGCCATCCAGTTCATGATCAAGCTGGCTTGGCAGTTCGGTGCCCAAGTGGGCTACGCAGCGGGCGCCCGCCAGAAGGGTGGAGAGGCCACCCCCACACGGCCCACCCGCGTGCAGGCCTGATTCGCTGCGGCGTCCTGCCCCTAGGACCTCATCCCCGAGACGCCCCCCGTGGCGTCTTTTTCGCTGCCGCTCCCGCAAGGAAGAAGGGTGAGAGCCCTTCCGTCCCTGCCAGTGGCCCGAGCGCTGGACTCAATTGGCCCGGGACCGGGGGCGCCCCCAGCACCCGACCTCCGGCTCAGCGGGCAGGTACCCCCGGGCCGCGAGCTCCTGCAGGGTCAGCAGGGCGAGGGTGCAGAGGGCTTCGGGGTCGGCGCCGTCTGTGAGGGCCGTCTCCAGGCCCAGGCGCCGGGCCTGCTCGGCGAGCCAGGGAAAGAAGGGGTCGTCAGCGGGAGGCATAGGGGGGCACCATAAAGCAAACCGCCCCGGCGCGGAGCCAGGGCAGTGGGGCAGTCCAGGCAGTCCGCTCAGTCGTCGGCGGCCTGGAAGTTGGCGCGGTCGCGGGCGTCGGACTCGCGCAGGGCGCGGATGCCGCGCACGACCGCCTGCACGAAGAAGTAGGAGAGGGCAGGCACCAGGAAGGTGGCGATCCACAGCACCGTGTTGGCGTTCTCGGTGGTCAGGATGCCGGAGCTGATCAGCTCGGGTTTGTACCCCGCCACCGACCACACGGCCAGCAACATCATGAACGCCACTCCGATCCCCAGGCGCACCGGGTGGTTGGTGGGGTTTTCCGCGTAGTAGAGGTTCTCGCGGCTACGGTCGAGCATGGGCACCGCGAACATCGCGCCCAGCGTCAGGGTCGGCAACAGGATCGCGCCCACGAACTCGGAGTTGATGTTGCCGCCCAGGAAGTTGAACTCGAAGCCGGGAATGATTGCCAGCACGCCGAAGACCCACAGCAGGTACCAGTCGGGCTTGATGTTGTCGATCGGCGTGGTGCTGGGCGGCCCGAAGTACTCGACCGGGTGCACCGGGATAAAGGCGCTGAACAGCACGATGATGCCCGCGAACAGCAGCGTCAGCATCAGCATGATGGGGGTCTGCTGGGTCATCAGCGGCACGCCCACGATCTTCTTGTAGGCGATGCGCTTGGCGTACTGCGGCTGGGTGTGCTTCTGCTTGATCATGATCAGCATGTGCGCAGCCGTCAGCGCCAGCAGGATGCCGGGCAGCAGCATGATGTGGTAGCCGTACACGCGCGGAATCACGCCGTCGCCCGGGAACTTGCCCGCGAACGCCGCCTGCGCGACCCACTCGCCCACCCAGGGGATAGAGGCGGCGATGGAGTAGATCACCTTGAGGGTGTTGTAGGCGTAGTTGTCGTAGGGCAGCACGTAGCCGGTCACGGCGGTGAGCGCCGCGAAGATCAGCAGCAGCATGCCGATCCACCAGTTGATCTCGCGGGGCTTCTTGAAGGCCCCCGTGAAGTAGATGCGCATCATGTGGATGACCGACGCCGCCACCATGATGTTCGCCGTCCAGTGGTGGATGCGGCGCAGCATGTCCCCGAAGGGCGCGGCGTTGATCTTGAGCGCCGAGTGGTACGCCGCCGGAACGAGGTTGGGCGCGTCGGCGGTGCCGGGGTCAAAGGAGTTGACCACCATCGAGTTGCTGGGTTCGTAGGAGAGCGCCAGCAGAATGCCCGTCAGAATCAGGATGATCAGGCTAAAGAGCGTGATCTCGCCCAGGAAGAAGGAGTGGTGGACGGGAAAGGCCTTGCGCAGGAACTTGTCGTTCAGGCGCGAGATGTGCAGACGGTCGTCGAGCCACTGGTTCATGTGAGCGCCTCCTCCACTTCCTGCTTGACGTTGTTCCACTCGGCTTCACTGTTGTGGTAGGGGTAGGGCGGCGTCAGGAAAAAGCCCGTGACCACCAGCCGCTCGCCGTCCTGCCGGATGGGAAGTTGCGCGAGCGGCTTGGGGGGCGGCCCGCCCACCACGATGCAGCCGCGCTTGGGGTCGTACTCGCCCGAGTGGCAGGGGCAGCGCATCTGCCCGGCATTGATGTCGCTGTCGCTGACCGAGCAGCCCGCGTGAGTGCAGATGTCGCTGTAGGCCACGACCTGCCCGTCCACGGTCGCCTCCAAGTTGGTCGGCGCAATAAGCTGCCCCTGCGGAAAGCGGTAGAGCGCGAGGATGTTGTTGGGATCACCCTTGCGAATCACGTCGGCGCCGTTCTCGTCCTTGCCCATCGGCCACGCCCGCACGAGCTGCGTGCTGAGGTCCGAGATGGCGATGGGGCGGCCCTCCTTACTCTCCTCGGCGTGCACGAGGATGTCACCTTCGAGGGGCGGCATCTTGTCGGCGGTGAGGCGGAAGACGGGATTGGCGGCGCCCAGCGTGCTGAGCAGGCTCACGCCGCCCACGGCCGCGGTGGTGCCCATCGCCACGTTGATGAACTTGCGGCGGGTGATCTCGGGGTCTTGTCTCTTGTAACGGGTCATCTGTGATTCCTCCGGTCGGGCATCGGGGGGAGCGGCAGGCTTACCAGGGGAACTCGCCGCTGGCGTCCTCGACGAGCACCTCGCCGTCCATAAAGAACTTCTTGTACAGGCCGGTCGCCAGCGCCAGGGTCAGCAGGATCATGGCGGCGTAGAAGCCTTCCATCGCCACGTTGGGCATCACCTTGTCGGCCCAGGCCGCGTAGTCGGCCACCATCTGCCGGACGAACAGCACGCTGAACAGCAGGCTCAGGCCCAGGGTCACCACCATCGCCAGCGTGGCCACCGGGGTCGCGCGGACCTTGTGGATACCGGGGTGCAGCTCCTGGCCCTCGGTCCACACGCTGTACAGGCCGATCAACCCGTAGGTCAGCAGCACCATCACGAAAGTCGCCAGGAAGATCTCGGGCAGCTTGATGTCCTCGGGGACAAAGCGGCTGCGGTTTTTCAGAACGGCGGGGTCGATCTTGCTCTGGCCCTCGGCGACCTGCGCGGGCGTCAGCGGCTCCTCGATGTCGTTGCCCCACGAGTGCAGCACGTAGTTGGCGACCGCGTACACTTCCTCGTCCTTGAGCTGGGTGAAAGCAGGCATCTGGCCCTTGCCCTCGGTGATGATCGTGTGCACGTACACCGGGTCTTTGGTGATGCGCTCGTTGCCCGCAAGCACCGGTCCCGCGCCGCCCTGGCCCTTGTCGCCGTGGCAACCCACGCACCCGGCCGAGGTGTACACCTGCGCCCCCAGGGTCGGCCACGTCTGGTTGATGGTGGCGACCACCTCGGGGTCCACCACGACGGGCTCGGGCGCTGTCTCCTTGTTAAAGAGGAACAGCAGGATGATCCACATGATGGCCGCACTGACGATGGCGACCCAGGGCATGACAGCGTCGTTTCTCTCCACGTTCCTTCTCCTCGCGCTCCCCAGGGGCGTCTCCCCCAGGGTGCCTTCCCGGTCTCGCCTTCATGTCTAAAGGCAGTCGGCTGGCGGCCAGCATAGCACGCACGATCGGCGCCTCCCGCCGTGCCATACGGCGAAAAACGCCCCTTCCTGGAGCCATCAGCGTAGCTCCTGACCGAGCGGTTAAATGTCCCCCGCGTGAGGCCCGTGAACCCCCCCCAGGGAGGCCAGCAGGGGCCACAGCGCCGAGGCCAGCACCCCCACGTCCCGGTTGTCGGGATGTTCGCGGGGGTCCGCGCCGCCTTCCGAGAGGAGGGCCACCACCAGCGGGCGCGGGGTGAAGAGGAGGCCCACGTCGTGGTGAACGCCGCGCAACTCACCGCTCTTGCTCGCTACCCGGTAGAGCGGCTCGCCGTCCGTGTCCCGTGGCACGTGCCGCCCCAGCAGGTCCCGGAACTGTTGCCGGGCCAGGATGGACAGGGCCAGCTCGGTGTGCGGAGCATCAAGCAGCTCCCCACGGGCCAGCCGACCCAGCAAAGCAACCTGATCTCGGGCCGACGTGCGGTTGCGCTTGCCCCGGCGCTGGGCTTCGGTCTGGCGATCGGGGGGCAGTTGCAACCTGCCGACGAGGTGGGTGTGGGTGAGCCCGTGCTCCGCGAGCCAGGCGTTGACTGCCCCCTCGCCCAGCCGGTCGATGACAAGGTTCGTGGCGGTGTTGTCGCTCACCACAGTCATCAGGGTGAGCACGTCCTGCCAGGTCAGGGCCAAGCCCGCCCCCAGCTCGTGCAGCACGCCCGAGCCCGGCACCCGGTCCTGCGCCGTCATCGTCACGCGGACCGAGAGGTCGAGCCGCCCCGCCTGCGCTTCCCCCAGTGCTTGAACGAGCAGCGGCACCTTGATCGTGCTCGCCGCTGGAAAGGAGCGGTCAGGGTCCAGGGCGAACAGCTCGGCTCCCGCGAGGTCGGTGACGAGGAGCCCGACCTCGCCCACGTACCCGCGCGAGCGGAGGTCGGCCAGCCAGAGGTCAGGTGGGGTCATTCGGGCAGTTGTAGCCCAGCGAGGGCCGCGAACGGGTGGGCTGCCCCCACCGGACGCAGGGTGCAGAAGGGCAGCGTGCCCTCCGGCTCGACCCGGTGGGGGCAGGCTGGGCACTCGGGAAAGGCCTGCTCGGTGTAGGCGAGGTCAGCCTCGGCGGAGGCCAGGGTCCACTCGCGGGCACAGCCCGCCCGGAAGGTGACGGGCGGGGCGGGAGGAAGCGCTCGGGCGATTCGGGCCGCCGACCTGGACCGGGCCACGTCTCCCCTAGTCCAGATTGGCGATGCCCTCGCGGATCGCGTACAGGGCCGCCTGGGTGCGGTTGTTGAGTTGCAGCTTGGTGAAAATCTCGGAGAGGCGGTTGCGCACGGTCTTTTCCGAGATGTCGAGCCGCAGGGCGATGTCCTGGTTGGAGAAGCCCTGGGCCAGCAGCTTGAGGATCATCGTCTCGCGCTCGTTGAGGTCGGCGTGCTTTTCCGAGGGCAACTCCTCGCGCTTGTCGCGGAAGTCGTCGAGGACGTTCTGGGCCATATCGGCGTCGAGCAGCGCCTCGCCAGCGGCCACCCGGCGAATGGCGTCGATCAGGGTGGCGGCGTCGGCGTCCTTGAGCACGTAGCCGCGTGCCCCGGCCTTGACCGCCTCGAACACGTAGCGGTCCTGGCGGTACATGGTGATCATGATGACCCTCGACTTGGGGTCGATCTCGAGGATGCTCTGGGTGGCCTTCACCCCGTCGAGTTCGGGCATCTGGATGTCCATCAGGATCACGTCGGGGTGCGTCTCGGCGGCGTAACGGATGGCCTCGCGACCGTTGGCGGCTTCCCCGATCACCCGCATGCCCTCGCTTTCGAGCAGGCTGCGCAACCCCTGGCGGAACAGCGCGTGGTCGTCGACGAGCAGGACACGGATCATGCCCCCAGTGTAGACGCCCCCCCGCCGGGAACGGCAGCCGCGCCCACCATCTCCCGGCTGGGCCGCTAGACTGGCCCGCGTGATCACCTGGTTCGACGCTCTGCTCGTGACGGTCTGGGCCGTGCTGACCGCGCTGGGCGCCCGGCGGGGGCTGGCAGGGCTGGCGTGGGGGGCGGGCGGCGTGCTGGCGTGCTGGCTCGCCAACCGCGCTGGGCAGGCGGCGGGCGGGTGGGCGCTGGCCCTGGGCGCCGCGCTGGTGCTGGGCCTGGCCCTGAGCGTGGGGCTGCGCCGCCTGGTGCTGACGCAGGCGGGACCCGCGCCGCGCTGGCATACCGGGGCCGGGGCGCTGGGTGGACTGCTGCTGGGGGGCGTGCTGGTGGCGACCCTGACCCTGGGGTTTCCGCTGGGGGTGCGGGTGGGTGCCCAGGGGCGCACCGGGGTCTATCCGTCGGCCGAGCTGCCCACCCCGCTGTACACCGCCGTGCGCCGCTCGGTCCTGCGCGAGGGCCTGATGGGGGTGTGGGGCGCCTCCCCGGCGCTGCGGACCTTGCTGGTGCCGGACCGCCGCTGAGCGGCTAGGAGGTTTCGGCCTGCGGGGTGGGCGTCTCGGGATGGGCCTCGCCCGCCCGCTGCCCCAGCAGGGTGGCGACCACGACGAGCAGCCCGCCGACCGCCCCCCGCAGCCCGATGCGCTCCCCGATCAGCAGGAAGCTGAAGAGGGCGGCGGCCACGGGTTCGAGGGCATAGATCAGGCTGGCCTCGGCGGCGCTGACCCGGCGCTGTCCCACCGTCTGGAGGAGGGTCGTCACGGCGGTGGCCGCCACCCCCAGGTACACCAGCGGCCCCCACGCGGCGGCGGGCGGCCACAGGCGACCGGGCTCGGCGAGCAGCGCCCAGACCCAGGCCAGCGCGGTCACGGCCAGCAGTTGCGCGAAGGTGAAGCGCAGCGCCCCGTGCCGACTCGCGGTGCGTTCCAGCGCGATGATGAATCCCGCGTACGTGACGGCGCAGGCGAGCGCCCAAGCGTCCCCCACAACGAGGGCACCCCCCTCCCATGACAGCAGGGCCAGCCCGCCGACCGCCAGCGGCAGCGCCAGCCACAGCCCCCAGGGCAGCGGGCGGCGCTGCGCCACCGTGAGCCACAGCGGGACGAGCACCACGCTGAGCGCCGTGAAAAAGGCGGCCCGGTTCGCCCCAGTGGTCTGAAGGGCGATGGTCTGGGTGCCGTACCCGGCGATCAGCCACGCCCCCAGGATCAGCCCGTCGCGCCAGAGGGGGCGGGCGGGGCCAGTCGGGACAGCGGCCGCCCGCTCCCGCGAGAGCAGCAGCGCGGGCAGCAGCGCCAGCGACGCGATCAGGAAACGCCACGCGATCAGGACGGGGGGCGGCAGCAGCTCGCCGAGTTCCTTGACCACCGCGAAGGTGCTGCCCCACAGCAGGGTGACGAGCACGAGCAGCAGCAGACCGAGCGAGCGGGAGGACACGGGGAGGATTGTAGGGGACTCCAGGCTGGGGAAAGGAGCCGCCATGAAAGCTGGCCAGAGAACAGGAACAGAGCGTAGGCCCTGACACCCCACGAATCAGGTGCCTGCTAAAAACCCCCGGGGCCGAATCTTGCCCCACATTGTTTTGGAGCACGCCCGATCAGCCGGAGCAGCCAAAGAAAAGAGGGCAACCCAAACAGGTTGCCTCCTCTCACTGGGATCAGGTCTCGATCCGGCGCCGTGCCCTACCGGATGGTCGCCCGGAAGCAGAGCTGGCCCCGGCTTCCCGCGCTTCCAGCCCCGGCCACGTCAGCGAGGCTGAGTTGCACCGTGTTTTGCGTGGTCACCGAACCTCTCGTGTACGCTCCAAAGGCACCCTGATCGCCGTCGGCTCCATTGGTCAGGTAGATCGGTGCCTGCAGTGTCGTTCCATTGGCGGCATATTGTGCCCAGGCGAGGCCCTGACCCGCCGCGTAAGCGTCACTCAGGAACGTGATGGTGGACGCGAGGGGATCGGTCATGACGAAATTCTGCGCCGGACCACCCATGTTCCTGTAATACAGGCAGAACTCAAGCACGTCTCCCGGTTTGCCGACCGTGGAGGTGGTGGTCTCGGGGGTGGCGGCGGTGATGTTCCGAACCGTTTTGGTCAGGGTGACGTTCGGCGACACCAGGATGTTGGTCACGACCGTGGGGCTTTGCTGAGTGGAACTGCTGCCGTAGGGATCGTAGGTCAATGTGGCTGTATTCGAAACCGTGTACACACCCACAGGCATGGGGGTATTGACCGTGACTCCGAAGCTGACCGTGGCCGTGCTTCCAGCCGCCAGGGCTGCTCCAGGGTAGACGTAAGCCGCGCCGCTGCGGGTGCTTCTGACCGCCGCCGCTGTGGCATAGGGCATGGCCCCTGAGACGTCCGGTTGCGCTGTGCCGTTCAGGGTGGTCGACCCCACCCTGTAGGTCGTGTTGGCTGGAATGGGGTCAGCCAACCTGACGGTGGTGGCCGGGGCGCTGCCCGTGTTGGTGACCTTGACGGTATAGGTCAGGGAATCCCCAGGCCTGACACTCGTCGTGGGCGAGACGGTCTTGTCGATGGTCAGGTTCGGGCGAAACACCCGGTAAGTGCAGGTGGCCAGGTCATACAACGTGGGCGTGAGCGGGCTGCCAGAAGACATGTTGGCTACCCCCAGATCGAAGCTGGACACTCTGCCGTTGTTATCGGTCACGATCAGCCCCGAGCCCGTATCGACGATCCCGTTGAGGGGGTTGGCGGTACTGACGGCCCCGTTGACCGCGACGGCGGCGATGGGCGTGGCGACACTGCGATTGGTGGACGTCATGCTGCCCAAGTCCAACTTCCACAGCACCGACTGGTTGTAGGTGGGGCTGCTGGTGACCAGATCGGTCAGCACTGCCCAGGCCACTCCGTCGGAGTCGAAGAAGAAGTCGCCGCCATCGGTCAGATTCACGGCAGTGCCGCTGCGGTCTTGCAGTTGGCCCAGGGTGGTGACGGTCGTGGAGGGAACTGTGCCCAAGCGCCCGTTCGTCGGGAAGCTGTAGACCGTGCCGTTTCCGGTGATGGCGTAGGCGGTCCCGTTGGGCGCGACCGCCAGACGCGTCACCGTGGTGGTGAGGTTCAGCGGGGTGGTGATGGGCTGAGGCTGGGCGATCTGGATATTGGCAGTGTTCGCCGTGTTCCGAACACTCCCACCTGCATTCGTCGCCGGGTTGTAGTAGTACAGGTTGCCGTTCGCGACGCCAACGTAATACACCACCCCGTCCGGAGCACGCCCCACCGCGAAGGACCCTTGTGCCAGGGTCGCGACAGCCGTCAAGGTCGTGAAGCTGCTGCCACTCAACGTGTAGAGCGTGCCGGCTCCCGAACCGCTGGAGCTGACGCCCACGGGGACGGTGCAGGCGAAGTTGCTGGCGCTCACGGTGATGACCACCGTGGCTGTGTCGCAGGCCGCCGCTACCGTGCTGTCGCACAACTGGTAGGTCACGGTGTAGGTATTGGCCGGTGTGTTGGCCGGCACGTTCAACTGGCCATTCACGACGCTCAGGTTCGCAATGCCGCCGTTGTTGGTGATGGTCACCCCCGCGTTCGAAGGGGTCGCCACCACACCACCGACCGTGTCGTTGTTCAGCACCGGGACGGTCCCACCAGTACTGCTGGTAATGGGGGAATTGTCGTTCACCGCGTCGATGATCCGGGTCTGCGTGGGCGCGGCGGCCGTACTGTTGTTGCCTGCGAAGGGATCGACTGTCCCCGAGGGAACCGTCAAGCTGGCCGTGTTGCTGAGCAGGCCACTGGTGGGCGCCGTTCCCGTGAGGGTATAGGTCAGGAAATTGCCGTCGGGGGTCGCATTCCCCGGAACGGTGTCCAAGGCCAGCCGACCTGTGGAGATGGTCACGCTGCTGGTCGTGAAGGTCTGGGTGCCGCAAGCCGTGGCACCCACCGGGGTGCTCGTCGCGGCGCAGGTGAGTCCCGTCACCGTGAACCCGCTGGGGAGGGCATCGCTTACATTGACGCCGCTCACGGCACTGGGACCGTTGTTCCACACCTGGAGCGTGTACGTCACTGCCCCACCCGAGCCGATGGCGGCGGGGCCGGACTTGCTGATGGACAGGTCAGCACTGGGCGTCACCGTGACCGGATCGGACGCCGTGTTGTTGGTCCTTTTGGTGGGGTCCTCGTTGGGATTGCTGACCGAGGCCGTGTTCGTGACGCCAGGAGCGGCTGCGGCACCCACCACGATGCCCGTGATGTTGAAGGTGCTGCTTGCGCCCGCCTTCAGGAAAGGCGTGTTGGGCTGCCCCGGAGTATCGACGTTGGTGCTCGTGCAGGTCACCGTGTTACTGGCCGAGGTGCAAGACCAGCTCGTCGCATTCGTGCCCGAGAGCGTGACGGGACCGTCAGGCAAGGACAGTCCCGACGGCAGCGTGTCGGTGACGGTCGTGGTGCCGTACACGTCCGTGACGGCGGCCGACACGGTGAAAGTAAAGCTGCCAGGCTGCCCCACCGTGAAGTTGCCCGTGTGGGTCTTGGTCAGGGTGAGATCGGGCGCCAGGGCCGTCACCATGAACCCGCTGGCGCTCGTGCCATAGTCGCTGTTGTAGTGGTAGCTGCTGCCCGAGTAGTCGTAGATGAGGTTGTAGACGCCGGAGTTGCCGCCGCTGATCACGCGCACGGTATACAGTGAGGACATGTCGTTGCCGACCTTGCCGCCCGTGTAGTTGGCCGGGCCGATACACGTGCCGTTGTTGTGGTAATTGGCGCTCGTGCGGTTGTTCTCCCATCCGCAGGCATCCCCGTAGACCGTGCTGTTGATCGCCCCGGTCGGCTCCATGTAGTTCGTCGAGACGTTCAGGATCTGATACATCGAGTTGGGCAGCACCGGGAAGTTCTCGAGTTGCTCGTAGCCGCCTGTCGCTGTCTTGGCATTGAGCCGGAATTGGAGCACCTGCCCCACGCTCACGGTCGAGGTGGCAGGAGACACGGTGGTAAAGCTGACCACCGAGTTACGGTTTTGCGACACGAGCTTTTCGACGAACAGCTCGCGGGGGCGCGGCGTGGTGAGGGGGGTAACCCCCGTGGCGCTCGCCTCGATGTAGTAGAGCTGCGTGTTGCGCTGGGCAGGCGTGGAATTGTCGTTGCCGCGGTCGGAATAGGCATTCCGGTTGCGGGTGATGACGACGTTGAAGTACGCGTCCTGACAGTTGTTGGGAATACTGCTGATCGTGTTGGGGTGGGGCGGCGTGGCCCCAGGAGGCAGGTCCTTGAGCGTCAGCTCGCTGAGGCCCAGCAGGTTGATGTAGGTGTTGGTCTTGGCACCGTCGAAAAAGAACCTGGCCTTGACGTCCGTGGCCGTAGAGGTGCCCACGTTGCATACGCGTGCACCCACGGGAAAGGTGTCTGGGCCGGTGTTGACATTGTTGCTGTCCAGACCGATGACGTCCCAGGTGATGGGACGGATGACCAGGTTGGGCGTCGCCTCCGCGCTGCCGAGGGCCGCAAGGACCACAACGGGAATCACCGCTGTCCAGAGCCGACGCAAAACCTGCCTTGCGGGACGAACGTTCACTTCTTGCCTCCTAAGCTGTCATCCACGGTCAAGTCGAGCCGCAGGTAAAAGCCCTGCTTTGTGTATGTCCCCGCGCCCGGCAAGCCCTCGAAACCCGCGAAGTTGTACCCGGCCGTCAGCCAGGTGCCCGGCAGGGCGCGGACGCTGCCCTCCAGCCCGTAGCCGAGTTGGGTGGTGTTCGTCGCGGGCTGGGTCAGCATCCGGCCCCAGGCGCCGACGCCGAAGCGGTCATTCAGGTAGTAGGTGCCCCCCAGGTAGCCCTGCGCGGTGAAGCTGCCCGCATCATTGAGCAGGGCGCGGGTATCCACGCCGCCGCGCACGGCCCACGTTGGCTGGCGGTACTCGGCGCTCACGCCCGTGTGCAATTGGGGATTGCCGCCCGCCAGGGTGCCCTGCACGTACCGGACATACCCCAGGCTGTTCAGCGTGCGGTTCCGGTAGGCGTACCCCAGCGAGAAGCGCTGGCCGTTCTTCCCGAGGCCAAATTCCGCGAGGCCGTCGGTGGTCAGTGTCAGGTGGTCGGTCACGCTCCCGGTGATGCCCGCCCGCACGACGGTCCCGAAGCCCCCGTCCCGGTAAATCAGGTCGGTTCCTGCCGTCACGCTAAAGCCGTCAGCACGGTGGGCGAGGTCGGCGCTGGCGGTGACTTCCATCTCGGCCCCGCGCACGTCGTAGAGGGCGCTGCCGCGCAGCCCCAGCGAGGTGCGCTCGCCCAGAGGCAGGGTGGTCGAGACGCCGAAGCGGGCGCGGTTGCCCTCGCCGCTCGCGGTAGGCAGCTCGTAGCCCACGGCGTAGTTGGTGTTGCCGATGCGGGTGTCCAGCGTCAGGGCCGCCACGTGCCCCTTACCCCAGGTCACGTCGTCGCGCAGGCCCAGGGTGACCTGGTCGGTCAGGCGGTAACGGACCGAGAAGGAAGTGGTGGGGTCAAGGTTGCCCGACAAGGGCTGGGTGTGGGTCACGTCCACGTCCAGCGGCTGCCGGTGGTAGCCCGCGCTGACCACGGCGCCCAGGCCATAAGTGTCCCCGAAGGCGTATTTCAGGCCCGCTCCCACGCTGAAAGGCGCGAGGCGGTAGTCGGCGCGGGCGGTCACGCTGCCGCCCCGCGCGGTCGGGGTGCTGTGGTACTCGCCGTCCACCCCGGCACTGAGGTTCTGCCCCAGCCGCGCCACGTAGCCGCCGCCCACGTTCAGGCCCACGGCAATGGGCGCGAGGCCCGCGTATCCGGCGTCCTGATAGCGAATCCGGAAGGAGGCCACATCGTCCCCGAAGCGGGTCGCGAGGTCCGCGCTCGCCTGCACGCCGCCCGAATACGCGGCGCGGGCCTCGGCGCGGGTGGGGCCGCTCTCGAAGGTGCCGCGCACGCCGAAGGTGGTCTTCCCGTCGAGGTGGACCACCGCCGCGCCGACCGTATAGTTCTCCCTCTCTCCCTTGACCTGCACCCCGTAGGCCAGGGTGCGCCCGGCGGTGGCGGTGCTCAGGCGGTAGCTGGCGAGGACGAGCACGTCGCCAAACGCCGCGTCCACCCGGTCGAGCGCCCGCACCAGGGTCACGATGCCGGTGGGGTAGTCCACGAGGTAATCCACGTTCCGCACCAGGCGGCGGCGCTCCAGCTCCTTGCCGCTTTGCCGCTCGCGGGTCACGACCTCCAGCGTCTCGCTGTCAGGAACGAGGCGGGCGTCAGGCAGGCGCAGGATGCGGGTGCCGTCCGGGGTCACCTCCGCCTCCGACACGCGGTCGCCGGGTACGCCCGCCACGAAGCCGGAGACCGTGGGATTGCCCCGCGTCACGGCGGTCAGCCCGGTGAACTGCTCGCCCACGGGCAGCACGTCGATGGGGACTGCGGCGCGGCGGTAGGCCACCCGGAAGCTGGGGTGGTCGTACACGGCGGCCACCGGGTCGCTGCCCTGAAGGGGGATCTGCTCGGTGCTCGCGTCCCCATACACGGGCGAGCGCACGGTGGGGTCGGCCGTGAGGGGGAGGCCGTCCTTGTCGGCGGCGGCGTAGAGCTTGCCCGCGCCGACCGGCGTTTCCACGTAGCCCCTGGCTTGCCAGGTGAGGTCGTCCGCGAGATTGAGGCTGCCGTCCAGCCCCAGGGTCGCGCTGAGCACGCCCACCCCCACGCGGGAGCGGTCGGGCGTGACCTCGAAGCGGCGGGTGAGCACCTGATCGCCCAGCAGCACGTCCACCCGCAGGGGCGTGGGCGCGGACTGGGGGTGCAGCTCCAGCACGCCCTCGCCGTCCTCGAGGCGCACCTGGTACCCGGCCTCGCCGGGGTTGGCGTCGGGAGTGCGGGGTTCCAAGCTGGGGCGCAGGGTCAGGGTGGACTGGCCGCTGGGGGTCCCGAACGCGTCCAGGGTCCGCACCCGCAGGCGCAGCGGCGTGCTGCCGTCGGCAATCAGGCTCAGCGGGGTGACCTCGACCTGGGCCGTCGCCCCGGCGAGGGTTACCCGCACCTCCTCTCCCCCCACGCGCAGCAGGTTGGGGCCGGGACGCAGCGGCACGCCCACGTAGGTCAGGCGCTGCACCCCGCGCACGCCGTCTTGCGTGTCGGTGCCCAGGCGGTCTTCCCCCACCGGGGTGCCGTTGACGGTCAGCACGGGGCGCTCACCCTGCGGCACCTCGACGACCACGTTGATGCGGTCGCGGATGCGGACCACGCTGCCCGCGAGCGGGAGCTTGATGGCGCCCGCGTTCTCGGCCGCCTCGTCGGTCGGCGCGGAGAGGCGCACCGCGCTCCCGAGGTCGGCGGCGTCGATGCGTCCCATCAGCACTTCGGTGCGGTCGCCGGAGAGCCGCACTTGCAGGGCGGGGGCCGGGAGGGTGCCGAGCGGGGCCGCGTGCGTCAGCTCGTAGGTCAGCACGCCGCGCTCCCGGGCGGGCAGGACCCAGTACAGGGTGCCGCTCGTCCCGCGCCGGGGGTCGGGAACAGGCTGGCCGTCCAGACGGCTGCTGCCGGGAAGGTAGGCGGCGCCCGCCGGGGGCAGGTGCGCGATCACGATCTCGCGGGCCTGGGCCGGGGCATCGAAGGGCAGCAGGACGCTGCTGGTGCGCTGCTCGGTGCCCGTCTCCGCCTGGGGCGGGGTCGGTGCGGACTCGCCCGTCATCTGGGCATGGGCCGGGCCGACGAGCAGCAGGGCCGTCAGCAGGGCGAGGGTTCGGGGCAGGGGGGCAGGCACGGTCAGTTCCTCCAGCGGACGGCGGGGTCGGTCAGGGCCGCGCCCGGCTCGCCCGTGAATGCGAAGCGGTAGGTCAGGAGCGTCTCTCCGGCCTTCAGGGTGCCCGACAGGGTATTGCGGCCGTCTTTCAGCGCCGCGCCCGTGGGCAGCGCGTCTTGCAACTCGAACTCCGCGAGGTCGGCCGCCGAGACCAGCCGCAGGGTGACCACATACCCTTCGGGGGTGCGCTGCAGGCTCTTCTCGACCCGCAGCCCGCCGACAGTCAGGGTGGTCCGGCGCAGGGCCGCGACCTCGCCGCCGAGGGGCGCGAGCGGAAAGTCCACCCCGGTCAGGCCCCGGACATGCACGGTGCGGGTGCCCGGCAGGCCGCCGTCTCCCGGCACGTTCAGCGGCAGGTAGGGCACCGAGCCGGGATCGAGGCGCAGCGCGTGCGTCCCCAGCGGCACCCCCGCGAAGTGGTAGCGGCCCGCCGCGTCCGTCAGCACCAGGCGGCCCCCGGCCAGCAGCACCCGCGCCCGCTCGACCGGGGTGTCGACTCCCTCGTCGAAGACGCCGTTGCGGTTGCGGTCCACGAAGACCGTGCCCAGCAGGTCGGCCAGCGGCGCGAAAGCGCCGAGGTTCAACCGGGTCACGGCGGTTGCCACGTTGCTGGCGATGGCGCGGGCGTTGCCGCCAGCCCCGTTGCCCACGACCTCCACCCGGTTGACGAGGTCGCCCGTCGCGTCGCCGGTCACGCGGGTCTGGTAGGTGAGTTCGGCTGTGCCGCCCGCCGGAATCGTCCCGATGCTCCAGCGCAGCACCCCGTTCGTGATCGCCGGGTCGGGCAGAAGCTGGCCCGCCAGGGTGCCCGTGCCGGGCAGGTAGTTCAGCCCGCGGGCCGGGGTGTCGGTCACCACGGCGTCGACGATGGCGGTGGTCGCGGAGAGGTTCTGGATCCTCAGGGTGTAGGTCAGGCGGTCGCCGGGGGCGGCCTGGGCGCTGCTAACCACCTTGGTGATGCGCAGCGCCGCGCTCCAGACCGGGCTGCGGACCTCGTTGCTGGGCAGGGGCGTGGGGAACTCGGTCGAGACCATGTTGAAGACGTTTTTCAGCGCCTCACCGTCCACTGCCCGCGTGCTCACCCGCGCCCGCACGGTGAAGCTGCGCGTCTCGCCGGGCTGAAGCGTTCCCACCGACCAGCTCACGGTCTGGGCGCCCGCCTCGCCGCTCACGCGGCCGCCCGCCGACGCTTCCACGAAGTCCACGTGCCCAGGCAGGGGATCGCTCACCGTGACGCCGGTCAGGGGGCGGGTGTAGGGGTTGCGGACGCGCAGGGTGTAGGTCAGCTCCTCGCCCTGCGACACGGTGCGCTCGGGGCCGGACGAGACGGTCTTGACGAGTTCGGGGAGCCCGGCCTCGACCGCCTGCACCACGTCGCGGGTGGTGTTGCTCGTGCCGCGGGTGCCCGAGGCGGTGAGCAGGGCCTCCAGCCCGCCCGTCCGGGTGGCGTCGTAACACACCCGCACCAGCGCGGTCCCGCCGGGGTCGAGCGGCAGGGGCTGCACCAGGGGCGCCCCGTCCGCGCCGGTCAGGCGGGCCGTCGCCGCGCCCTGGGGGTAGGTCACGGTGACCGCGAACAGGTCGCGCACGTCCCCGGTGTTCTTCAGCGTGTGGTCGAAGCAGACCTCCTGCCCGACCACGGCGAAGGGCTTGGTCTGGAGGTCGGCCGGGGTGTTCTCGGGGGCCTCGGGCTCGCCCACCGGGCCGAGGGCGACGCCGGGCTGGTAGCGCACGTCGGCGCTGGCGCGGCCCTGGGCCTGCTGACGGCCCGTGATGGCGGTGGCGACGTTGGGAATCACCCGGTTCTCGGCGGCCTCGGTCGCCCGCATCCGGAAGGTGAGGGTGAGGTCCTCCCCCGCCGCGAGGCTGGCCGCCCGCACCCGCACCCCGCGCACCCCGCGCACCCCGCCGGGCTCGGTGGCCCCCCAGGTCACGCCGTCGGCGGTGTATTCGAGCACCCCGGCGCTCGCATTCGCGCTGCCGGGAACATAAACCAGGCCCTGCGCGATCTGCTCGGCCAGGGGATCGGTCAGCACGACCTCGCGGCTGTCCCCGTCCCCGGCATTGCGGGTGGTCACGGTGACGGTGGTCTCGGTGCCGGGACGCACGAGCGCGGGCGTGAAGCTCTTGCCCACTTCCAGCACGGGCGGCGGCCCGACCCGCACGCGGCTGACGTTGTTGGCGTCCTGCTGGTTTCCGCCGCAGCTCGCCACCAGGTTCACGAAGGCGTCGCCCCCGGCGCTCTCGGCCGTCTCCACGGCGAGCAGCACCCGGGCCGCGGCTCCGGCGTCCAGGGTCAGGGACCCGACCTCCTCCTCGCCCGCGTCGGCCACCCCGTTGCCGTTGGTGTCCAGCACCAGCCGGGTCGTGGGGGTGTGGGCGCTGCCCGGCTCGGTGCGGGCCGAGAGCGGCAGGGTGAAGCGGTCGTTGCCACTGTTGACGACCGTGTAGGCGAAAGTCGCGCCTTCACCGGGCAGCAGGGTCGCGCTCTGGCCGGGGGCCTGCACCGTCCCGTCGGGGGACACACTGACCGCGCACACCGCCTGCACGACCGTGCGAACGAGGTTGGACTCGACGCTCGCCACGCCGCCGGGCGTGAGGGGCTCGAAGGTGGCGGTCGCCTGGTTGGTGATTTCGGTTCCGGCGGGGATCTGTCTGGTCGCCGTCTGGGCCTGGGCACCTGCCGCGAAAGCCCCCGCCAGCAGGCCGGGGATCAGCAGCGCAAGGGGGGGGTGTTTCACAGCGGGTCAACTCCTCGGGCGGAAACTCTGGAGAGAGGGAAAGCGGGGCGCTTGGTGCGCGGGCAAAGCAAAAAGAACGTCTCTTGTTGGCCGGTGCTCGGGGGAGCAGGCGCACCCCGCAGGGGAAGCGAGGTGCGCCGGGGAGAGGGCTCAGTTCACCTTGACGGTGAAGGTCAGTTCCATCGTGGCGCCGGAGGGCAGCGCGTCGGGCACGTTGTCGCCGTTGGCGTCGGCCGCCACCGCGATGGCCGTGCCTGCCGCGGCGCCCGCCGCAGGAGCGCTGGCCGACCAGGTGCCGGTGCCGATCTTGTAGATGACCTTCGTGACCGCGACCCCGCCAATGCTCAGGCTGGCCGACTGGAAGGTGGTGTTGGTGGGCACCGTGTCGTTCAGGGCGAAGCCCGCAACCGGCGCGTTGTAGGTGTTCTTGCCGATGATCTGGTAGACGATGTTCGCGCCGGGCAGGGCCGCCGTGGTGTTGGCGGTGTAGCCCTGCGGGTTGTTGATGCCGTTTTGCGGCGTGGCCCCGGCGCCCGTCTTGCCGTCCTGCACGAACTTGGCGACGCTCACGGCCCCGATCGCACCCACCTTGATGACGTCATTGAGGTCCGTCATGGTGATGGTGCTGTAGTTGCCCACCGCCTTCTGGCTGACGGTGTACAGGCCCGCCGCCGTGCCCGTGGGCACCGTGATCACCGCGTAGACCCGGATCTCCTGACCGGCCGCCACGACGGGGGTGATGAAGCCGCCCGCACCGTTGCCAGGCAGCGCGGCGCCGCTGGCGTCGAGGTAGCTGATGGTCGTGCCCGCGGGCAGGCCCGCCACGGTCGCGGACAGGGTGAAGCTGTCGTTGTACGCGCCCATGTTGGCGACGTCCATCGGGAAGACGGCCACGTTGTCGCTGTCGTTGGTGGTGCTGGTGTTGGTGCTGGTGTTGCTGCTGGGCATCACGTTCTGCTGCGGGGCCGGGGTGGGCGTGGCGCCCAGCGCCCCGTCGCTGCCGTCACCGAACTGCGCGGCACCCTGCATCACGATGTTCAGCGTGGTCGCGTCGGCCACGATCTCCGCGTCGTTGAGCGAGTCGGCCCCCACCACGATGTTCACGGCGTCGATCCGCGCGGCGTCGCTGCCGTCGGGCAGGGTCACCTCGGTGCGGTAGATCACCGTGCCCCCCGCCGGAGCCGTCACGGTGGGGTAGCTGGCCCCCGTGCCCACCGGGATGGGCTGGTTGGTGTTGGGACCCAGGAAGCGAACCTTGGTGCCGTCAGGCAGGGTGAAGATGCCGGTGTTGGCGTCAAAGGTGGTGCCCGCCAGCAGCTTGCCGTCCGGACCCGCCGGGTAGAGCTGCACGCGGTCAGCGGCTCCGCTGTTTTTCAGGTCGTTGGTGAAGATGATGGTGTCGGGGGTGCCGGCGAGGTCGTTGGTCTGGCCGACCGAGGGGGCGGTCGAACCGTTGTCGCTGTCGGCCTTGGGGTAGGCGATCTGCCGGTTGCCCTGCACGTCGGGCACGATGGGCGTGCCGCCCGAGGTGGGGTCCGAGGGGTTGGTGGGGTAGGAGGGGTAGCCGGTCACGGGCTGGGTGGGGGTGGGCTGGTTGGGCGTGCCGCCCGGCACGGTGGGCACGTTGACCCCCACAAGGGCGGGCGGCGTGGCCGTGGTGGTGCCGTCCGGAGCGACCGGGTTGGACGGCGTGGCGACATTGGGCGTGTTTTCGAGGCTGGGCTTGAAGGTCGTCACCTTGACGAACTGGAGATCGGCTCCCTGCGCCGGGGTCGCCACCACCGCGCCGTTGCTCACGGTCTGGCCCTCGTACAGGGTGCTGCCGCTGGGCACGCCGTTTTGGCCCGTTTCCGTGCCGGTGCCCACCACCGAGCCTTCGGGCGAGGCGCCGTAGGTGGTGTTTGCCGGGGCGGTCGCCGGAACCGTGAGTTCCTGCGTGAACTTGACCACGCCCGCCGTGCCCGCAGGCAGCGTGAGGACGAAAGAGCCGTCACTGTTCTTGGGCAGTTCGTTGCCGCTGGCGTCGAGGTACTTCACGTCCGCCGCAGTCGAGGAGCCGCCCGTGACATTGGGGCGCAGCACCACCGTCAGCGCCGTGTTGCCGTTGTTCACGGCGTAGTAGTCGGTCTTGACGACCTGACCGGGCACCGCGCCGGTCACCGTCTTGGTCGTGTTGGTCAGCGTGTTCCCGTCGGTGCCGTCCTCGTGGACGATGTCGAAGCCCGGCAGCGCCAGGACCGTGGTGGTCACCGTGTTGGAGCTGACCGGCGTGGCTGCGTTGCCAGTGCCGGGGTCCGTGAAGGTCGCGGTGGCGACGTTGGTGATGGGCGTGCCCGCCGCCGTGCTGGTGGTGTTGGCCGTGGGGGCGGCCAGGGCGTTGCCAGCAGCCAGCGCCGCCATCAGGGCCAGAATCTTGGTGTTCGCGTTCATGTGTGCTCCTTTTGCTTGGGGCGTCCGGCCCTGAGCGGCGTGGGAATAAAACTTCACTTCACCTGCACGCGGAACCCGAGGGTCTTCTCGGTTCCGGCGGGCAGCGCGGCGATGGTCCAGCGGACCGCCTGGTACTCACCCGGTTTGACCTCGACCTCTTTGGTCACGGTCTTGCCGTTTTCGGTCACGGTGACTTTTTTCTTCAGGGGCGCGGGGGCAAAGGTCTTGCCCCCGTCGATGGAGTACTCGGTGCGCACGCCCGCGGGAGCAGTTCCATCGGGCGCGACGTACACGTGCCCGGCCGGAACCGGCAGCCGCACGGCCACGTTCGCCAGCGTGCGGGAGCTGACGTTGCGGGCGGTGACGGTCTGCGCGAGCAGGTCGCCGGGACGGACCTTGGTGTAGTTCGGCGTGCGCTTCTCGGTCGCCTGGCCGCCTTCCTGAACGGTCTGAATCAGCGACTGGGCGAGGGTCAGCACCAGGGGCGAGGTGCCCTGGGCCAGGGCCGTACCAAGGAGGACCAGCAGCAGGGTGGGCGTGGACTTCATCAGACTCCTTCAGGGGGCGGGACAGGATTGGGGGCCAGAGGTCTCAGGTGTGAGCGACCCGTGACGAAGAGGAGCTTAGGAAGAAAGGTCTGACATGCCCCTTACGTAAATGAGCTTTAAATGAGGAAACTTCAGGCTCCTTGGTCTTCTCAACTCATCAGACAGGGGAGATTGACCGGAGAGTTGCATCGGTGCTCCTCCAAATAACGATTCCTTTACCTGGGGACAGCCGGAGGGACGCCGACCTTGAATTCCGGACCGGCTGGCCTGACGGGCTAGAGCGGGGCATTACAAACCTGTGCGGCGGGACGCGCCATGCTGCCCCTTACGGAGGTCACCGGTATGGCGCGTGTCACGCGGTACAGCAAGTTCGAGGGCGAACTCGACCAGCTCGACTCCAGCGAGCTGATGCAGATGATTCAGGAAGCGCTGCTGGGGCAGGGCATGAACGACCCCTACGACCCCGACCCCAATGCGCGGCCCAGCATGGACGACCTCTTCGACGCGATTCTGGAGGCGCTGGCCGACCGGGGCATGATCCCCGAAGAGCAGTTGCTGGAGGCCCTGCAAGCCGACGACGTGCGCGAGACGCCGCTGGGTCAGCAGATCGAGCGCCTGATGGACAAGCTCCAGCAGGACGGCTTTATTCGCAAGGAATTCGACGAGGAGCCGGGGCAGGGCGGCCAGGGGCAGAGCGGGGAGTCGCGCTTTCAGCTCACGGACAAGAGCATCGATTTCCTGGGCTACAAGAGCCTGCGCGACCTGATGGGGGGCCTGGGCCGCTCCAGCGCGGGCGCCCACGACACCCGCGAGTACGCTTCCGGCGTGGAGATGACGGGCGAACTCAAGAACTACGAGTTCGGGGACACCCTCAACCTCGACACGACCGCCACGTTGGGCAACGTGATCTCCAAGGGCTTCGACCAGCTCGAGGAATCCGACCTCGTCATTCGGCAGGCCGAGTACAACTCCTCGGCGGCGACGGTCGTGTTGCTGGACTGCTCGCACTCCATGATCCTCTACGGCGAGGACCGCTTCACCCCCGCCAAACAGGTGGCGCTGGCCCTGGCCCACCTGATTCGCACCCAGTACCCCGGCGACACGGTCAAGTTCGTGCTGTTCCACGACTCGGCCGAGGAAGTGCCGGTCGCCAAGCTCGCCCAGGCACAGATCGGGCCGTACCACACGAACACGGCGGGCGGCCTGCGGCTCGCGCAGCAGCTTCTCAAGCGCGAGAACAAGGACATGAAGCAGATCGTGATGATCACCGACGGCAAACCCTCGGCCCTCACACTGCCCGACGGCCGCATCTACAAGAACGCCTACGGCCTCGACCCCTACGTGCTGGGCGCCACCCTGCGCGAGGTCGCCAACTGCCGAAGAAGTGGCATTCAGGTCAACACCTTCATGCTCGCCCGCGACCCTGAACTCGTTGGGTTCGTGCGCCGCGTCTCCGAGATGACCAAGGGCAAGGCGTACTTCACGACGCCGCAGAACATCGGGCAATACGTGCTGATGGATTTCGTGACGAACAAGACGAAGCTGGTGAATTAGCGGCCAGCGGCCAGTCGCTCCTAAAAAAAGAGGCGGAACGCTCGGGTATGAGCGTTCCGCTTTCTGTTGATGTTGAGGGCGGCAGGCGGCGTTTCCCTTCTGCTCGCTTCGCTCGGGGCTGTGCCCGGAATTACCCCATCTTCACGAACATCGGCGGCTTGACCCCCACCTGCCGGGCCATCACCCAGACCTGGCCCTTGTGGTGGGCCTCGTGGCCGATCAGCATGTCGAGCAGCGCGGCGACGGGGAGGGGGCGGCCCCCGAAGGCGGGCACGCTGCGGGCGAGGTCCTCCTCGCTCAGGGCGGCGACGGCCGAGGCCACCTGCTCGGTGGTCTGGCGCAGGCGCTCACGCACCTCGGCGACGCTGGCACTTCCGGCACCGGGAGCGGGGCGCTGGGGAGCCTGTCCCGCGATCATGCCCAGCATCATCACGCTGCTGTCGGCGAGGTGGTCGGCCTGCCCGATCAAGCTCATGCCGCCCTCCCACGCAGCGAAGTGGCCATGCTCCTCGGGCAGCTCCGCGTAGAGGTCCATCAGGGCTCCGCGGTGGGAGCGGAAGGTGCGGGCGTGCAGCTCGGCGGAGTTCAGGGTCATGGGGAAAGGATAGGGCAGCCGACGCGCCTCAGGGCCGTCGGCGCAGTTCGTCCCGAATCTCGGCGAGGAGCTTTTCCTCGTTGCTGGGTTCGGCCACGGCGGGCTTGTCCTCGCGCTTGAAGCGCTCGTTGATGCGGTTGACCGGGGTGACTACCAGGAAATACAGGATGGCCGCCACGATCAGGAAGTTCAGCAGCGCCGTGATAAAGGCGCCGTAGTCGAACACCGCTCCGTTCAGCGTGAAGGTGCCGCCCACCTGCGCCCCACCCCCAGTGACCGCCTTGATCAGCGGATTGATGAAGCTGTTCGAAAAGGCCGTCACGATGCCGGTGAAGGCGGCCCCGATCACCACACCGACCGCAAGGTCCACGACGTTGCCGCGCAGCACGAAATCCCGGAACCCTCTGAGCATGGGACAGTTTGCCTGTGTGTTACCGCAAGCACAAGAATGGGTCTTGGGGAGTGACGGGCTAGGCCTGCCCCCGGCTCTCCTTGACCGCGTGGGCGCTCATGCCCCACTGGTGGCCGCTGCTCTGCACGCCGTCGAGGATGACGCGGGCGAGTTCGCCCAGGGTCGCCCCACCGGGACGCACGTCCATTCGGAACTCGGTCCGCAGCTCGGAGAGGCTGGTGTCGTCCAGCATCAGCTCGGTGCCGTAACGCAGGGTGGTCGGCGGCACGATCAGCAAGTCGGCCTCGCCAGCCTTGACCGCATGCCGGAAGCAGCGGCCCGTCAGCAGACCCGCCACGGTGGTCACGCGCCCGAAGGTCTTGTTCTCCACCGCCCGGACCTCGATCTCCAGGCCCTCAATCTGCCGCAGCGGTTCCACCGCCCGGTCGAGCGACTCGGCGAACAGCAGCCCCGTCCCCAGGATCACTTTGCGGGGCGCAGGCAGGGCGGCGGGCAGCTCCGGCAGCCCCTCGGTCAGAAAGTCGCGGATCATGCCCACGCCGTTTTCCAGCATGGGGAAGCCCTCGTATTCCTCCTCGGTGGGGAGCGGCTCTCCGGCGAGCAGGTACAGCTCGTCGGAGGGGAAGACGAAACGGGTGCCGCGCTCGGCCAAGAACTGCTTGCGCCAGCGGTTGAGGCGGGCGAGCGTATCCTGCGCCTCCTCGCGCGTGAAGGTCCGCACATCAGGCAGGTTCTTGCGGTGCCCGGTCAGGCCGATGGGCACCACCGCCGCCGAGATCACGTTGGGACGGCTGCTGAGGTACTCCACCGTGTCGTCGAGGTGCTCGCGATCGTTGCGGCCCGGCACGAGGACGATCTGGGTGTAGAGGTCGATGGGTTCCAGCCGCTCGATCATGGAACGAATCTGCACGGCTTGGGGGTCCTTGACCTTGAGCTTCCACCACTTCATCAGGTCCTGGCGCAGGTCCTGGTTGGCCGTGTGGACCGACACGTACAGCGGGGAGAGGTTCTCGTCGAGAATCCGGTTGATGTCGCCTTCCGTCAGGTTGGTGAGCGTGACAAAGGAGCCGTACAGGAAGGACAGGCGGTAGTCGTCGTCCATGATGTAGAGGCTCTTGCGAAAGCCGCGCGGCATCTGGTGGACATAGCAGAAGTCGCACTTGTTGGCGCACTTCTTGATGCCGTCGAACAGCACTTCCTCGAAGTCGAGGCCGGGGTCTTCCCATTCCACGTCGAAGGTGAAGGTGGGGGCCGCCGGGTCGTAGTCCAGGCGGTGGTGGTCCTGCGCCACGCCGAGGACACCGGAAAGGACCGAGGGGCGCTCCACCGGGCGGCTGATCTCCAGCGTCGCCCGCCCCTGCGAGAGGCGGTGGCGGTAGGCCAGCACGTCGGTCACGGATTCACCGTTCACCCGGATCAGCAGGTCGCCGGGCCGGACGCCCGCGCGTTCGGCGGGGCTGCCCGGTTCCACGGTCTTGATGGGTGCGGGAAACACCTCGGTCGGTTGCGGCATGGCTTCGGCTGCGGTCACGTCTCACCCCTTGCGGGACACGTCGTCGGCCCCGTTCAAACGGGGAAGTTTAACAGGCGGGGCGCCGGACCGGGTGTGACAGGCGTCCCGGTTGGGCGGTCAGCCCTCCCCCAGCAGCGCCGCCAGCCCCCGTGACGCCACGTCCCGCACGCTGCAACTCATGTCGGGCGTGAGTTCCGTCTCGTCGGGGTTGACCTCGATCACCACGCCGCCCGCCCGCCGGGTTTCCAGCGCGAGGCCCGCCGCCGGGTAGACCTGACCGCTCGTGCCCACGATCAGGGCGACTTCCGCCCCCTCAAAGGCGCGGGTGGCGGCCTCCAGCGCCAGCTCGGGCAGAAACTCCCCGAACCAGACGATGTTGGGGCGCATTCGGGAACTGCACACCGGGCAAGTCGGCGGCGGCGTGAACGTTTCCGGGTCGGGCAGAGGCGCGACGGTTCCGCAGACCTCGCAACGGGCGGTGCTGAGGTTGCCGTGCAGCTCCACGAGGCGCTCGCTGCCCGCCCGCGCGTGCAGGCCGTCCACGTTCTGGGTGGCGAGGAAAAAGCCGTCACCCTTTTCCCGCTCCAGCCGGGCGAGGAGGCGGTGGGCCTCGTTCGGTTGCGCCCGGCTCACGTCCCGGTAGCGGCCCGCGTACCATGCCCAGACGGTCTCCGGGTCGCGGCGGTAGGCCTGCGGGCTGGCGAGGTCCTCGGGGCGGAAGCGTGCCCAGTGCCCCGTCTGCGCGTCGCGGAAGGTGGGGATGCCACTCTCGGCACTGACGCCCGCGCCGGTCAGGACGGCCACGCGGCGGGCGGTTCTCAGGGCGGCGCGGGCCTGTTCCAGGGTCATGGGGCCAGCCTACTCCCCCGCCGGAAACTCCAGAAACTCGGGCGGCACGGCCTCTGCCAGCCACACGCCGTTCTCGCTGCGGTAGAAGGGGTGCCCGGCCCCGTACATCCGCCCCGCCTGCACCCTCAGCACGACCGACCTTCCCCGCCGTGCCCCCACCTGCCGCGCCGCCCCCTCGTCGCGCGAGAGGTGGACGTGGTGGCGGCCCATCGGCCTGAGGCCCTCCGCGCGAATGGCGTTCAGCACGCCCGCGTGGGTGCCGTGGTACAGCAGGGGCGGCGGCACGGTGAGCGGCAGCCGCAAGTCCACCTCCACGCTGTGGCCCTGGTTGGCGCGGATACGCTCACCCTGAAGCGTGTAGCGCCCCTTGCGGTCGGCGGCGACCACCCGCTCCAGCCGGGACCGGGGCATCCGCAAGGTCCGCAGCACGGCGTCCACGGGTGCCCAGCCGCCCGGCTCCAACGTCACATTCATCTTGTCGGGCGCATGCCGCAGCAGGTAGGAGAGGCGGCGGGAGAGTTGCTCGTCGGTCATGCCCTATTGTCCAGGCCAGAAGGCCGAGGCCCGCCGAGGCGGGACGCGGTAGGCTGACGGGCGTGACCACAACCCATACCGACACGGCCTGGGCCGAACTCCAGACCCGGTTTCAGGAACTTGCCGACCTGGGCGGCATCGGCTCCCTGCTGGGCTGGGACCAGAGCACCTACCTGCCCGCCGGGGCCGCCGCCGGGCGCTCGCGGCAACGGGCGCTGCTCTCGCGGCTGCGGCATGAGCGGGCGACCGACCCGGCCTACGGACGGCTGCTGGAAGAACTTGGCGGGCGCAGCGACCTCTCCCCCGTTCAATCGCGCATGGTGGCGGTGGCCCGCAAGGACTTCGAGGAAGCGACCCGCTTTCCCGCCGCCTTCGTGGCCGAGTGGAGCCAGCACGGCGGCGAGAGCTACTCGGCGTGGACCGGGGCGCGGCCGGAGAACGACTTCGCGCGGATGGTGCCTTACCTCGAGAAGTCGCTGGACCTGAGCCTCCAAGCGGCGAGCTACTTTCCCGAATTCGCAGACCCGATGGACTATTTCATTGACCAGTCCGACGAGGGCATGACCGCCGCGCAGGTGGGCGAGGTCTTCGCGGCGCTCAGGGAGGCGCTGGTCCCGATGGTGGACGCCGTGACCGGGGCCGAGGCGCCCCGCACCGACTTCCTGGCGCGGCACTACCCCGGCGCCGATCAGCTCGCCTTCGGGGAGAGCGTGATCCGGGACTACGGGTACGACTTCACGCGCGGGCGGCAGGACCTCACCCACCACCCCTTCATGACCCGGCTGGGCGCGCAGGACGTGCGCATCACGACACGGGTGAAGGACAACGACCCGACGGAAGCGCTGTACTCCACCCTGCACGAGTCCGGCCACGCGATGTACGAGCAGGGCGTGGCGGAGGACCTGCTGGGCACCCCGCTGGGCGGCGGCGTCAGCGCGGGCGTCCACGAGAGCCAGTCGCGGCTGTGGGAGAACCTCGTGGGGCGCAGCCGGGCCTTCTGGGCCGCGTACTTCGGCAAGTTCCGCGACGCCTTCCCGGAGCAACTGGGAGACGTGACCGAGGAGGAGATGCACCGCGCCTCCAACGTGGTCGCCCGCTCCTTGATCCGCACCGACGCCGATGAGCTGACTTACAACCTGCATGTCATCACCCGCTTCGAGCTGGAGCGCGAGCTGCTGTCCGGGCGGCTGGCGGTGCGTGACCTCGCCGACGCGTGGCACGCCGCCTATGAACAGAACCTGGGCCTGCGGGCCGAGAGCGACGTGAACGGTGTCCTGCAGGACGTGCACTGGTACTTCGGGAGCATCGGCGGGGCCTTTCAGGGCTACACGCTGGGCAACGTGCTCAGCGCCCAGTTCTACGCCGCCGCCGAACGGGCCAACCCCGGCCTGGAAGGCGACATCGCCCGCGCCGACTTCGGGCGGCTGCACGGTTGGCTGCGCGAGAACGTGTATGCACCCGGCCGCCGCTACGCCCCGAACGAGCTGGTGGAGCGGGCGACCGGGCAGGGCATGACGGTGGAGCCGTACCTGAAATACCTGCGGGGGAAGTACGGGGCGCTGTACGGCGTGACGCTGTAAGGCAGGGCAGGGAGGGCGGCGGACACGAAGCTCCGCCGCCCTCTCCCCTGCCGGCCTACCGCAGATGTCCCAACTTCGCTCCCTTCGTCGCCAGATACCCCGCGTTGTGCGCGTTCTGGCCGACGTGCAGCGGCACCCGCTCCACAACCTCCAGTCCGAAGCCCCCCAGCGAGTGCAGCTTGCGGGGGTTGTTGGTCAGGACGCGCAGGCGCCGGGCCCCCAGCAGGTGCAGCATCTGGGCGCCGATCCCGAAGTCGCGGGCGTCGGCGGGAAAGCCGAGTTGCAGGTTGGCGTCCACCGTGTCGGCCCCGCCGTCTTGCAGGGCGTAGGCGCGAATCTTGTTCAGCAGGCCGATGCCCCGGCCCTCCTGCCGCAGGTAGACGAGGACGCCCCGGCCTTCTTCCGCAATCGCCCGCAGCGCCGCGTCCCGCTGCGGCCCGCAGTCGCAGCGCAGCGAGTGGAAGGCGTCCCCGGTCAGGCACTCGGAGTGGACCCGCACCAACAATGGCTTTTCATCCACCTCGCCCATCACGAGGGCGACGTGCTCGGCCCCGGAGAGGCTGTCCTCAAACCCGACCAGCCGGAACTCACCGTACTCGGTCGGTAACTTCGCCTCGGCCGCCACCCGCAGGAAGGGGTCGTGTTCCATCCGGTAGGCGATCAGCGCCTCGATAGAGCCGACCTTTAGGCCATGCCTCCCCCCGAAAGCGAGGAGGTCGGGCAGGCGCAGCATCTCGCCGCTGTCGCCCATGATCTCGCAGATCACGCCCACGGGCGCGAAGCCCGCGAGCCGAGAGAGGTCGCATCCCGCCTCGGTGTGCCCGGCGCGGCGCAGGACACCGCCGGGCCGCGCGACGAGCGGGAAGATATGCCCCGGACGGCGGAAGTCGGCGGGGGTCGCGGCGGGGTCGGCCAGCGCCGCAATCGTCGCCGCGCGGTCGTAGGCGCTGATCCCGGTGGAGTTGCTGACATGGTCCACGCTGACCGTGAAGGCGGTGCCGTTGGGATCGGTACTGGAGCGCACCATCGGCGCGAGGTCCAGCTCGGCGGCCCGCTCGGGAGGCAGGGTCACGCAGATCAGGCCCCGGCCCTCCCGCGCCATGAAGTTGACCCACTCCGGCGTGGCGGTCTCGGCGGGCATCAGCAGGTCGCCCTCGTTCTCGCGGCCCTCGTCGTCCACCAGGATGACCGGACGCCCGGCCCGCAACTCGGCCAGCAGATCGGGGATGGAGGCCAGGGTCATCGCGCCACCTCCGGCTGCCCGAAGTCGCGCATCAGGAGCAGCCGCTCGACATACTTCGCCATCTGGTCGGCCTCCAGATTGACCACCGTGCCGGGGCGCCAGTCCCCCAGGGTGGTGACCTCCAGCGTGTGCGGCACCAGCCAGAGGGTGAACTCGTCGGGAGCGAGGTCTGTGCGGCTGCCGCCAGGACCACCTGTATCCACGACGGTCAGGGACACGCCGTCCACCGTGACGCTCCCCTTGGGCACGAAGTAGCGGGCCAGATGCGGCGCGGCGCGGACGCGCAGGGTGTACGCGCCAGGCTCCTCCCGCATCTCCAGAATCTCGCCCGTGCCGTCCACATGCCCGCTCACCACATGCCCGCCGAAGCGGCCCGAGGCGGTCATCGCCCGTTCGAGGTTGAGCCGGGCACCGACTCCCCAGTGCGGCGCTGTCTTGGCGAGCGTCTCACGGCTGAGATCCACGGTAAAGCCCGTCTCGTCCCACCCCGTCACGGTGAGGCAGGTGCCCGAGCAGGCGATGGACTCCCCCAGCGCGAGGTCGGACCACATCCGCCCCGGCGTGACGGTCAGGGTGAGGGTGCCGTTCTGTTCGGCGGCGTGCGTGACGCGGCCGACCTGTTCCACGATTCCGGTGAACATCAGTTTGCTCCTCCCACGCTCAGGCGGGGAATGTCGTGCAGCAGGCCCGAGATCAGCACATCCGGGCCGAGGGATTCGACGTAAGTGTCACGCAGGGCGGCGGCGTGGCCCATCCCCCGCGCGGGGCCGCTCAGTGGGGAGAGACCCGCGCCCAGCAGCTTGGGAGCCACGAGCGCCCGCACCTCGTCGATGAGTCCGGCCGCGAACAGGGCGCTGGCCAGGGTGGGGCCGCCCTCCAGCAGCAGGCTGGCGAGGTTCAAGCGGCCCAACTGGTGCAGCGCGTCGGGCAGGCCGGTGACCCGCAGTATGTAGGCGCCCCGGTCTTCCAGGGCGCGGGTGTCGGCTTCTGGCGCGGTCACGAGGATGGTACCCGGCCGCAGCGCCTGGGCAGTCAATGGCGTGCGGGCGCGGGGGTCGAAGATCACCGGGCGGGGGTCGCGTCCGCCCTCCAACCCGCGTGTGGTGAGGCGGGGATCGTCAGCCAGGACGGTGCCGATGCCCACCGCGATGGCGTCCGCCTCGTTACGCCAGCGCATCACCCGTGCCCGCGCCTCTTGGGAGGTGACGGCCCCATTCGCCTCTCCCGCCGCCGCGACCTTGCCGTCCAGCGTCACCGCGTACTTGTAGGTCACCCAGGGCCGACTGCGCGTGACCAGCGAGCGGAAACCTGATTGCTGGCGCAGAGCCTCGGCCTCGCCCACACCGACGGTGACGGGAATCCCGGCCTCGCGCAGCCTTGCCACACCGCGTCCAGCAACCTGGGGGTTGGGGTCCAGGGCGGCGACGACCACCCGCCCCACGCCCGCCGCGAGCAGGGCGTCGGCGCAGGGGGGGGTGCGACCAAAGTGGCTGCACGGCTCCAGGGTGACGTAGGCGGTCGCGCCCCTGGTCCGCTCGCCCGCCTCCCGCAGGGCGAAGACCTCGGCGTGGGGGTCCCCGGCGCGGGGGTGAAAGCCCCGGCCCACCACCTCGCCCCCCTGCACGAGTACGCAGCCCACCGCTGGGTTGGGGGCGGTGCGGCCCAGGCTCCGCGCGGCTTCGGCCAGCGCGAGGGCCATGTGCTCTGCGTCTTCTGGGCGTGACACCTCTCCAACGGGCGAGGCGCCAGTCCCAGGACTGTTCATTCCAGACATACGGTGTCGCCGCCCACCGGGGTGGTGGGCAAGGCGGCCTCCTTCTTCCATCCGGACTGAATGGCAACGGCGTTCTGGGGGCCTGAGCTTCGGGGACGGCCCCTCAGCTTTCTTGCCGCATCCTTCGCGTCTCTGTTCGCCATGACACCGTCGGCCCCGGAGTTTCACCGGGTCGGGCCTCGCGCGTGGTGCAGTTTGCGCGGGCTTCGCGGGCTGACCAGCCAGAAGCTGGATCACCGCCGGTGGGGAGTCTCACCCCGCCCCGAAAGAGGTCGGCCCCGGTCCCGCAGAGGACGGGAGCCAGGGCCGATGCTAGCGCGGGGGCGGGGAGCGCACTGTGTGGGGTTATCCAGCCTGCACGTGCGCCAGCATCAGCCGGGCGGTGGCTTCCAGCGCGTCGGTGTGGGTGCGCTCGTAGGCGTGGCTGGCGTCTACGCCGGGGCCGATCAGCGCGACCGGATAGTCGCCGCCCGCCCGCCACGCCGCCGTGCCGTCCGAGGCGTAGTAGGGGTAGAGGTCCACCCGCAGCTCCAGCCCCGCCCGCCGCGCCGACTCGCGCAGGCGGTTGCCGAGGGCGTGGTCATAGGGTCCACCACTGTCGGCCACGCAGAGGGTGACGTGGTGCTCGCTGCTCGTCTGGCCCTCGCCCACAGCGGCCATGTCCACCGCAATCAGCTCGTCGGTGTGGGGCGGAATGCCGGTCGCGGCCCCATGCCCGACCTCCTCGTAGGTGGTGATGTGGAAGGCGACCGTGCGGGCGGGCGGCGTCTCCTGCAAGGCGCGGGTCACGCCCACGAAGACGGCGACAGCGGCCTTGTCGTCGAGGTGGCGACCCTTGACGTACCCGGCGTCCGTCAGCAGGGCGCGGGGCTCGAAGCTCACGAAATCGCCCACCTCGATGCCCAGCGCCCGCGTCTCCTCCGGGGAGGCGGTGCGGGCATCCAGCCGGACCTCCATCACGCTCTGCTCGCGCCTCAGCTCGCGCAGGGCGGGGCCGTGGACATGGGTGCTCTGGAGGGTGTTCACGACGGTGCCCGTGACGACCGCGCCCCCCTGGGGATGCACCTGCACGTATGCGCCCTCGACCGTCGCCCAGTCGTAGCCTCCCAGCATGGCAAGGCGCAGGCGGCCGCCCTCCTTGATCTCCTTGACCATCGCCCCCAGCGTGTCCACGTGGCCGCTGAAGGTGGTGTGGCCCGCGCCCGTCCCGGCGATCTCCCAGGTCAGCGCCCCCTTCTTCGTGCGGGCGTGCGGAACGCCCAGGGTGTCCAGTTCGGCCTCCAGCAAGCGGATCGCCCCCTCGGTGAATCCGGTCGGGCTGGGGGTGTTCAGCAGGCGCAGCAGCAGGTCCACGGTGGTGGGGAGGTCGAAACTCATGGGAGGCAGCATAGCGGCGGGGCGCTTGACCCTCCCCCAGGGGCAGGCCGCATGCTGCCCTCACCTCCGGAGGGCCGTATGACCGACACCCAGGACACGCTTCCCATCGGCGCCTTTGCCCGCGCCTCGCGCCTCAGTCTCAAGGCGCTGCGGCTGTACGACGACCTGGGGCTGCTGCCCCCCGACCGGGTGGACCCGGCCACGGGGTACCGCTTCTACGCGCCCGGTCAGATCGAGACGGCCCGCTTGATCGGCCTGCTCCGAACGGTCGAGATGCCGCTGGCCGACATCCGCGCCCTGCTGGACGCCCCCACACACGAGCGGGCCGGGCGGGTGGAGGCGCACTGGCGGGCGGCGCAGGCCCTTCACCTTCAGCGGGCCGCCGTCGCGCGGCACCTGATCCACACCCTGAGAGGAGACCCCATGCCCACGAGTTACGAAGTCCAGACCCGCGACGTGCCCGCCCAATTGGTCCTGACCACCCAGCGCCGCGTGTTCCTGCCGGACCTCAGCGCCTTTATCGGTGCCTCCATGGACCGCCTGCACGCCGAGGTGCAGGCGCAGGGGGCAGAGGTCGCTGGCCCGCCCGTCGTGATCTACCACGGCGAGGTCAATGCTGACTCGGACGGCCCGGTGGAGGTCTGCGTGCCCTACCGGGGGCCGGTGCAGCCCAGTGGCGACTTCACCACCCGCGAGGAACCCGCCCACATGGAGGCCTTCGTGACCGTCCGCAAGGCCGACTTCGAGTACCACGAGCTGATGGCCGCCTACGACGCGGTGGACCGCCACGCCCGCAGTCATGGCACCCGCAATGGCCTTTCCTGCCGCGAGGTCTACCCCTACGACTGGGAGGCGGCGGGACCGGACGACCCGGCGGGCGAGGTCGCCTGCCCGTACCAGCCGCGCGGCTGACCCCTCTCCTTTCCTCACTGCCCCCGGCGAGTGGCACCGGGGGCGGTACGCTGGCTTCCATGAGCTACGCCGACACGCTGGGAATGCGGCTGCTGGAGGCCACGCCGGGCCTGACCCGCGTGACGCTGACCGTCACAGAAGGCGGGCTGAACATGCACGGCACCGCGCACGGCGGCCTGCTGTTCAGCCTCGCGGACGAGGCCTTCGCCGTCATCAGCAATCTGGAAGCGCAGGCAGTCGCGGTCGAGACGCACCTGAGCTTTTTCCGTGCAGCACGTCCGGGCGATGAGCTGGTCGCCGTCGCCACACCCGAGCGGGTGGGCCGCACCCTGGCGACCTACCGGGTGGAGGTCCGGCGGGGCGAGCAGGGGCCGGTGCTGGCGCTGTTTCTGGGGACGGTGTCGCGGCGGGAGCGGGAAAGTTAATCCTGCTCAGTCTCCGTCTTAGGAATGTCATTCCAGTAACTCGCCGGTCGTCCATTAGGGTCTTTCCAGCAGCGCCAGCCATTCCGAGTTCCACCCGCTATCTGCGAGGCTGACATGCTCGCGCTGGAATACTCCACGTCCTTGACGTACTCCAAGAGGCTCCCATCAATTCGGCGGAGGGCGCCCTCCCTTAATAGTCTGTCACGCATCCCCTGAATAAAAGCCGCATCCGGACTGCTGGCAAGGACTCGGTCTAAAGCTGTGCTTCCCTTCTTGACAACCCATACGTCTCGCGTGGTTTCCCAGCACACCCGCGCCTGTGCGCCCTTGATGCTGTAGGTGAATCCGAGTGATGTGGGCAAGTGGGCCAGGCGCTGAGTGAAGTTGATGCGATAGCCGACGGCGTAATTCTCCCTCCACAGGTCCTCGTCACCGTCAGGGGTCCATGACTCCATAACCTCGGTTGGTGCATTCCCCAGCAACACGTCCCGCTCAGCCTCGGTAATCTTGCCCGCTTCCACCGCGTTCTCGGCGGCGAGCTCAAAGGTGGGAATCTGATACCTGGCCTGAATCGCCTCCACGATGGGACGTTTCTCCCGCTGAATCCGGGCCTCGTCGCGGCGTTGGTGCTGGCGCTGCCGGACCGTCTCCACAGCTCCGGCAAAGGCGTCGGCCCGCCACGTCTCCGCGTCCAGCAGCGTGGCAAGGTCGGCGGCGAAGGTATCGCCCTCCTGGCCGAGTTCGACCCGCAGGGCGACCCGTTCTTCCCACCAGCCCGGCAGATGTTCGTCAATGACCGTCCAGACGCGGCCATTGGTGACGACGGCCCAGCGGGTGCCCTCGTTGACGGCGTAGGTGGCGGCCTGCTGAAAGTGCACCGCGCCCAGCGTCACACCCATGCCCTTGATCTCCAGCGCGAACTTGCCCGTCCCCGCCCGGATCAGGAAGTCGGCGCGGTTCCCGGTCGCGTTCGTCTCCTCCGGGACCACTTCTGCCGGGTTCCAGATGTCGAAGCCTGCCGCCTGCAACAGCCGCAGCACGATGGCCTGCCGCACGACCGCCTCGCCGGAATTGGGGGAACCCACGAGCCACCCCTGAATGTCGTTGACAGCGTCACGGAGACGGGCAATCGGGCTGGGCATCTGCGGCGAGTCTAGCAGCGCCCGACTGGAGGACGAATCGTAACCGAACGAGCCTCAAACAAAATCTTTTTCCGGTAAAATATCTCGGTATGGAGGAGACACGTGGGGAGGGAAAGACATTCCGGGCGTTCTGGCCTGCCCTCGCCCTGACGGTGCTGGCCGGTGGCCTGCTGCCGCTCCAGTTCGCGGTGAATGGGGCGCTGGCCGATCACCTCGGGTCGGTGACACTGACGGGCACGCTCTCCTATGCAGCGGGCACCCTGGGACTCCTCGCGCTGCTCGCGCTGAGCCGCCAGCGCCCCGATTGGGACGCCGCCCGGCAAGCCCCGCGCTGGAGTTGGCTGGGCGGGGTCGTCGGCAGTGCGTATGTGGTCGGCAGCGTGGTGCTCACGCAGGCGCTGGGCACCGCCGTGGCGACCACGCTGGTGATCGCCGCGCAGGTCGTCACCGCGATTCTGCTCGACCATCTGGGGGTGCTGGGGCTGGAGCGGCGGCGGGTGAATCCGGCGCGGGCGGGGGCGCTGGTGCTGGTCCTCGCCGCGCTGGGGCTGCGGCTGTGGGGGGTGGCATGAACGTCGGATTGCTGCTGGGGACACTGGGGGCGGGCATCGGGCTCGCGGCGGGGTTGGCCTTCAACGTGCGGCTGGCGCGGGCGCTGGGCACCCCGTTGGCGGCGACTCTGGTGAACTTCGTGGTGGGGGGCGTGCTGCTGGCGGCCCTCTGGCTGGTCGGCGTCGGGCGGGAGGGTCCGGCGCACCTGCCGCCCCTCTGGATGCTGACGGGCGGGCTGCTGGGGGCCACCTACGTCACCCTCAACCTGATCGGGGCGGCCCGGCTGGGGGTGGGCGTGGGCACGGTGGCCGCGACGCTGGGGCAACTGCTGGTGGCGCTCGCGCTGCCCGCGCTGGGCTGGCTGGGGCAGGCGCAGCGGCTCCCCTCCGCCGCCGAGGGCCTCAGCGCCCTGCTGCTGCTGGCCGCCGTCGCCCTGCTCGCCGGGGACCGCCAGCGGGCGGCCGGGGGGCGCGGATGAAGACCGCCGACCTGCTGGCCCGTATCGGGGAGGACTGGCGCCGGGAGAGGCCCGATCTCAACCCCGACCCCATGCTCACGGTGATTGCCGTGCAGCGGACAAGTCAGACGCTCCAGGCGGCCCTGGACGCCTTTTTCGCCCGGCACGACCTGACCCCCTCCGCCTTCGACGTGCTGGCGACCCTGCGCCGCTCGGCCCCGCCGGGGGGCCTGACCCTGGGCGAACTCGGCACGCTGATGGCCGTGACCCCGCCCGCCGTCACCAAGCGGGTGGACGGGCTGGAGCGCCGGGGCTGGGTGGCCCGTCTGCCCGACCCACGCGACCGCCGCACCGTCCGCGCCGCCCTGACGCCGGAGGGCCGCGCCGCCGTGGATGAATTGATAGAAGCCCACGTCGCCCACGAGGAAGCCCTGCTGCGGGCCCTGACACCGGAGGAGCGGGCCACCCTGCGGGAGCTCTTGCTGCGAATCGCGCCCCAGGACGAGTGAGATTGCTGCAAAACCGTCCCGCCTATGTTATGTTATTTACGTAAGGAGGCAGCATGCTGCACATCGAATTCATCACCGATCTGGGCGCAAGGGTCACGGTGGACGTGGAGAGCGCCGACAAGCTGCTCGACGTTCAGCGGCAGTATGGCCGCCTGGGATGGACGACCGGCGACATCCCGTCCGGGGGCTACCAGTTCCCCTTCGACAACGAACCCGACTTCGACTGGAACTTGATCGGCGCCCGCAAGTGGACCAGCCCCGACGGCGAGGAACTGATCATCCACCGGGGCCACGCCTACCGCCGCCGTGAGCTGGAGGCCGTGGACAGCCGCAAGATGAAGCTGCCCGCTGCCGTGAAATACAGCCGGGGCGCCAAGAACACAGACCCCGACCACGTCCGTGAAAAGGCCGACGGCGAGTTCGAATACGTCACCCTGGCGATTTTCCGGGGTGGCAAGCGGCAGGAGCGCTACGCAATCCCCGGCAGCCGCCCCGCCGCCGCCAGTCCCCGCCCCGCTCCGGCACCAGCAGGTCGCGCCCAGCCGCAGGCCCGCCCCGCCCCGGCAGCGGTGGCTGACGAGGAAACGCCGTTCTGAGGCGGTGAGTGGGGAGTGGCTTGGCTTTTGCCACTGCCTACTGACCACTGCCCATTCCCTGCCCCTCGATTACCCCCCGCACGTCGGCAGGCTGCCAGCCCTCGGGCTTGAGCAGCTTGCCGTCTTCGCGTCTTGGGCCGCCGAGTTTCGCCATGTTGGCGTGGTGGACCTCGGTGAAGACGGCGTCGGCGTCAATTCCCAGTGTGGTCAGTGCCCCGTAAGTGACGTAGAGCAGGTCCGTGAGTTCATGGGCCAGGGGCGTGAGGTCGCCGGGGGACACCGGCTCGCCTGCCTGGAGCTGGGTGAGTAGGGCCGTGAACTCAGCCTCCAATTCGCTGGCCTCCTCCCGGATAAATGTCCGCCGGAGCTTCAGGAGGTCGGGACTGGGGACCGTGGGCTGCTCTGGCACGGTGAAACCAAACGCGCGGTGAAGCTGGGTAACGCGCTCAGCGTTGGTGATGGGCGAATCAGACACCCGACGATGCTAGGCCAAAGAGAAAGGGAAAGCCCGTGTGGACTCTCCCTGTGGTGGTGCGGGTGACTGGACTCGAACCAATCGGGGACCGGCCTCCGGCCCGCTCGCGCGCCCGTTTGATGGGAGGTGGGCGTCTCCCTCCGGCCCCTCTCGGAGCCAGGGGGAAGTATGCCGCAGCCTCCCCCACCCCCACATGTGCCGAATGGTCACCTGGCCTTAAGACAAATGGCGTGCCAGCGCGGAAAATCGCGGGCGTTCTCACAGTCTGGCGTCACATGTCCAGTACCCGGTAGCCGTAGGCGTTCACCACACAGGCACCGCTGGCCTCGTCCACGTAGTCCGCTTTGCGGCCCTCGTACTCGTGGACGTGGCCGTGGACGACGAGGCGGGGGCGGCGGCGAGCCATGAAACGGGTGATCTCGGGGCAGCCCCGGTGGGCGTAGTCGCTGCCGGTGTGCGGCCCCAGCGGCGGCGCGTGCGTGAGCAGCACGTCCACCCCCCGGCGGGCCTGCCAGCCCAGCCACCCCAGACCACGCCGGGCCTGCGACGGCGAATACTGGCCCTCGCCGCCGGGACGGTAACGCGGCACCCCGCCCCAGCCCGCCACGCGCAGCCCCGCCGCCGTCACCACCCGGCCATGCACGGCGATGACCCCGCGCGGGGGAATCGGGCCGTCGCCCTCGTCCACCGACTCGTCGCCGTGGTTGCCGTGGACATACAGGATGGGCACGGTGAGGACGCTCGCCAGGAATTCGAGGTAGTAACCCGGCAGGTCGCCCGCCGCGAGCACGAGGTCCACCTCCGGGGCCGAGCGGGCGAAGCCCTCGCGGTACACGAAGGGATGCACCATGTCAGCCAGCACCAGGACGCGGCGCGGCGGGGTGGGGGCGGAAGCGGAGGAGGCGGGCACGGGAACCGGCCGAGTGTAGCGTCCCCGGCGCGGGACGCTGTGGCCGGGGGCATAATCTTGCAGCCCTGAGGCATACCCCATTCCGGCCCTTAGCCTGAAGGAATGGACCTGAGCATTCTGGGCATTCCGATGGACCTCGGCGCGGGACGCCGGGGGGTGGACATGGGGCCGTCGGCGCTGCGAAACGCCCACCTCGCGGGCACGCTGCGGGGGCTGGGGCACACGGTGACGGACCTCGGGGACGTGGAGGTGCCCCTGCCCGAGACGCTGGACAAGCACGCGGAGAGCGGCCTGATCTTCCTCGACCCCATCATCGCCGCCTGCCGCAGCGCCGCCGAGCGGGTGGCCGCGCTGCCAGAGGGCACCTTCCCGGTCACCCTGGGCGGCGACCACTCGGTCAGCATGGGCACCGTGACGGGCAACGCCCTGCGCGGCGGCACCCCCCGGCGCACCGGGCTGATCTGGGTGGACGCCCACACCGACTACAACACGCCCCAGAGCAGTCCCAGCGGCAACATCCACGGAATGCCCGTCGCGCACCTGACCGGGCTGGGCGACCCGCACCTCTCCGGCCTGGGCGGGGGCTGGCACCTCCAGCCCGAGGACATCGTGATGATCGGCATCCGCAGCGTGGACGCGAACGAGCGCGAATTGCTGCGGGAGGCTGGAATCAAGGCCTACACCATGAAAGACGTGGACCAGCTCGGGATCACCCGCATCACCGAGGAGACGCTGGAGCGCCTCTCTGACACCGAGCGCCTGCACGTCTCCTTCGACGCCGACGCCCTCGACCCCTCGGTCGCCCCCGGCGTGGGCACCCCGGTCCCCGGGGGCCTGACCTACCGCGAGGGGCACCTGCTGATGGAACTGCTCTCGGAGTCGGGCCGGGTCACCAGCCTCGACATCGTGGAGGTCAACCCGGTCCTCGACACCCGCAACCAGACCGCCGAGGTGATGGTGGGGATGGCTGCCAGCCTGCTGGGGCAGCGGATTCTGTAGCCTGACCCCGATGCCCTACGCCGTTCGCCTGCAATATGTCCACAAGGACGCCCACGGGGACGATGCCCTGCTGGACGAACCCCACTGGCTGGAGAGCGACGCGGGCGAGCGCCGGGTCTTTCCCAGCGCCGACGAAGCCGGGGCCGCCGCGCAGGAGTGGATCACCGAAGGCTGGCGGGCCGAGGTGGTGGAGGTCGCGCCGGGTCAGGCCCCTTCCAGCGGGTCGGGCGACAGGTAGGGCTGCGCCGCGTCAAAGCCCGCCAGCGCCCCCGGCGAGAGTCGCCAGTCGTCCCCATCGCGGGTGGCTTCCCCCCCTTGCACCAGCCGGTTGAGTTCGGCCTCGACCCGCTGCCCGACGCGGCGCAGGGGCATCTCGGCGGCGGCCTCCACCCCGCGCCAGGTCAGGAAGGCGCGGTGAAAGTCGGGCAGGGCGTCGAGGCCGACGCGGGTTTCCAGGGCACGCCAGGAGAGGGCAGGAGAGGACATACCCCCGTTGTACCGCGCCGCGTACAATGCCCGCATGACCGGCGGTTCTCCCCCTGACCCCTCCCCGGCGCCGCTGCCCCCGGAATTGATCCGGCAGCTCGACGCGCTCGGCGGGCAGCTCGTGTGGCGCGTCGGCAAGGACGAGGTCAGCGACGAGGTGGTGGTGCGGCTGGGCTACGCCTCGGCCACGCCCCGCTTCGCGCACCTGCCCCGGCTCCGCAGCGCGAACGACGCCGAGCTTCAGGCCGCGCTGAGCGAGAACCGGGTGGTGATCGAGTGGGTGGATTGAGTTCGCCACCCGCCCCTAACCCGAGGAACCATGCAGCTTGAAGCCCGGCAGGCCTTCACGCTGACCCACCCCGGTGGGCAAGACGCCGCGCTCGCCTTCGTGCGCGACGCGGGCGTGTCCTTGTCTCGGGTGCGCTTTCTGCGGGACCTGTGGGCGGACGCGGCAGGCGTGCGCGGCGAACTCGTGGTGCCCGTGCCGCTGCTGGGAGAAGTGGATCTGCCCTTCGTGAGCAGTTTGCATCCCACCCCAGACGGCGCCAAGTTGCAGCCCCAGCCTGTCACGAGCGAGCGGGCCTGGGTGGAGGTCGCGGGGCAGGCGCGGGTAAGCGCGGCGGGTGAGATGGCCTTCGACTTCCAGTTCCGCGCCCACCTGCGGCTCCCGGAGGCCGAGGGCTGGGGCGGTGCCGCCTTTGAGAAGATGGTGCGCTCGGCGGCAGAGCGCACGCTGACGCGGCTGGCGGGGGAATTGCCGCAGGGGATCGGGGCGGCGCTGCTGGACGCTGCCCGGTAGCCGGATGCCCTTTTCCCCCCCGGCACCGCTGGAGTAGGCTGCCCCGGTGCCGCCCCCGCGCCGGGAAGGCGGCCACCGTGCGGGGACCGCAGCGACATCCCTCTCCAGGTGGTTCTGTGAGACGCCCCCCCGCACGAAGGAGCATTCATGCGGAAGTACTACACGTCGGAATCGGTATCGGAAGGCCACCCGGACAAGCTCGCGGACTTCATCTCGGACAGCATTCTGGACGAGTTTCTGCGCCAGGAACCCGCCAGCCGGGTTGCGGTGGAGACGCTGCTGACCACCGGCATGGCGGTCGTGGCGGGCGAGGTCACCGCGCAAAACGCCCGGGTGGACGTACAGAAGACGGTGCGCGACGCCGTGATGAAGGTGGGCTACACCCGCGCCAACTACGGCTTCGACGCCGAGTACAGCGCGGTGCTGGTGGCCCTGCACGAGCAGTCGCCCGAGATCGCCGGGGGGGTCAACTTCTCCGAGGAGTGGCGCGAGATGTCGGAAGATGAACGCGCCCGCCCTGAAAACGAATACTCCCGCATCGGCGCAGGCGACCAGGGCCTGATGTTCGGCTACGCGACCGACGAGACGCCCGAGCTGATGCCGCTGCCCATTTCGCTCGCGCACCGGCTGACGCGCAAGCTGGCCGAGCTGCGCAAGAACGGGACGCTGCCCTACCTGCGTCCCGACGCCAAGGCCCAGGTCACGGTGGTCCGCGACGGCGAGCCGCACGAGGCCACCCAGACCTTCGTGGACACGGTGGTCATCAGTGCCCAGCACAGCGAGTCGGTGACCCAGGAACAGATTCGGGAGGACCTGCTGGAGCATGTCGTCCGGGCCGTCATCCCGGCGGAGTTGCTGACCGCCGACACCAAGTACTTCATCAACCCCAGCGGGCGCTTCGTGATCGGCGGGCCGCACGGCGACACCGGCCTGACCGGGCGCAAGATCATCGTGGACACCTACGGGGGCGCGGTGCCGCACGGGGGCGGGGCCTTTTCCGGCAAGGACCCCACCAAGGTGGACCGCTCGGCGGCGTACTACGCCCGCTTTATCGCCAAGAACCTCGTCGCGGCGGGGCTGGCGCGGCGGGCGCTGGTGGAGGTCGCCTACGCGATTGGCCGGGCCAACCCCGTCTCGCTGCGGGTGGACACCTACGGCACGGGCACCGTGAGCGACGAGCGGCTGGCTGAACTCGTCCGCGAACACTTTGACGCCCGCCCGCAGGCGATCATCGCGGAGCTGGACCTGCTGCGGCCCATCTACGCGCAGACCGCCGCTTACGGGCACTTCGGCCGCCCCGAGTTCCCCTGGGAGCAGACGCGGAAGGCGGAGGCGCTGCGGGAAGCGGCTCAGGGCGTGACGACCGCCTGAGCGGACCTGCGCCCCCCTCTCCCCCACGGCCCCGGCGGGTGCGCGGGGGCTTTTGCTATTCGGCTCCGGCCGCCCGCCCGGCTTCCCGCGCGGCGTACACCTCCGCGAACTTGCGGCGCAGGGCGGCGGCACTGGCGCGGGGCACCATCTCGGAAATGTCGCCGCCGTAGGAGGCGATCTCGCGGACCATCGTGGAGCTGACAAAGCTCCAGCGGGTCGCCGCCATGATGAACACCGTCTCGACCTCCCCGATCTGGCGGTTGAGGTGCGCGATCTGGAGTTCGTACTCGTAGTCGGAGACCGCCCGCAGCCCGCGCAGGATCAGCCCCTGCTGCTGCTGGGCCATGTAGTCCACCAGCAGGCCGCCGAAGGTGTCCACACTGACGTTGGGCAGGTGCGCGGTCGCCTCGTGCAGGATCGCCAGCCGCTCCTCCAGGGTAAAGAGGTGCTTGCCCTGCTTGCGGGCGTTGTGCATCACGGTGACGGTCACGTGGTCGAAGATGCGCGAGGCCCGCGTCAGCACGTCCATGTGGCCGCTGGTGATGGGGTCGAAGGAGCCGGGGAAAACCGCGTTCATGTGGTTCCGATGTTACCCGCCCCGGCCCCGTCGCCCCCCTCCCGCAGGTAGAGGGTCAGGATGTTGCTCCCGTAGACCCTTTCCTCGCGCTCCCAGCCAGGGGCGTCCTCCAAGCGCACCTGCACGGGATGCTGACAGACGAGCAGGCCGCCGGGCGCCACCACCCCCGAGGCCAGCAGGCGGCGGGTCAGCGCCGGGATGTCCTGCGCATAGGGCGGGTCGCTGAAGACCACGTCGAACTCGCCCAGGCGTCCCAGCAGCGCCGAGGCGTCGCCGCGCACCACCCGCACGGGGAGGTCCAGCAGCCGGGCGTTGCCCTCGATGGCCCGCACCGCCGCCGCGTCCCGCTCGATCAGGGTGGCCGCGTAGCCCCGGCTGGCGGCCTCCAGCCCCACCGCGCCGCTGCCGCCGTGCAGGTCGAGAAAGCGCCCCGAGGGAGCGCGGGTGGCGAGCAGGTCAAAGAGGCTCTTGCGAACCCGCGCCCCACTGGGCCGGGCACTCGCGGGCACCTTGAGGGCACGGCCTTTGGCGCTGCCGCCCAGAATGCGGACACTCATCGCCCGGCAGGGTAACGCACGCGCCCCCCGGACGCGGCGGGCCGGGCAGAGGAAGGAATGTGGGCTTTACCTCCCCGCCATGCGGACGGCGGTGCAGGCCACGCCCGCGTCGGCCGGGGTGCCCGCGGCGTCGGCTGCGGTGTGGACGTTGTAGTAGGTCGCGTTCATCACGTCGGCGCGGGCCACGCTCTTGGAGAGCGTCAGCATGCCGCTCGCGTCGGTCCGGCCGACCATCGCGGTGCTTATGATGGGTGCCCCGTTGCTGGCACAGGGAGTGGTGCTCGCCGTGCCCTGAAGGTGGTAGTGCGCCACGTAGTACTGGTTGGGCGCGAGGCCCATCACCCGCGCCTCGGTCATCACCATGTCGCCCGAGACGCTGGCCCGGACCGTCCCGCTGGGAATGAGCCCCTTGGCATCGGCAGCGGGCTGTTTGCCCAGCGCGTAGGGACTGCCCGGCAACATCGTGGCCATGCAGGAGGCAAGGGCGAACGGCAGGGACAGGGCCAACAGGAGACGCGTCTTCATGACAAACCTCTGGAGCGCAGGGCGAATTGGGGTAAGCAGGCTCTACTGTGGGGCCGCCCCCGCCCGCTGGAGTGTCAGATACGCCCCACTCTGCAGCGCCGGCCAAGAGTGAGCCGACCCGGTGACACCCGGCCTGCCGGATGCACTAGCCTGAACCAAGTCCAACTTCAGTGCTCGCGCCTGACTTCTCGCACTCCGGGAGGGGTTTTTCATGACACAGCCCATGTCCGCTGACCTTCAGGCCCTGTTCGAGGCGCAGCGCAGGCACCGCTGGCGAGCCGGGCAGACCACCGCCCCCGAACGGCAGGCCCTGCTGCGGCGGCTGGGGGGGGCCATTCAGCGCCACCGGGTCGCGCTGGCCGAGGCGCTCGCGCTCGACCTCGGCAAGAGCCGCGCCGAGGCGGAGATCACCGAGCTGCACCCCACGGTGGAGGAGCTGCGGCACGCGGTGCGCCACCTTCCGCGCTGGATGGCCCCCCGCCGGGTCCGCACCCCCGCCAACCTGCTGGGCACCCGCAGCGAGGTCGAGTTCCAGCCGCGTGGGGTCACCCTGGTCCTGAGCGCGTGGAACTATCCGGTCAACCTCGCGCTCGTCCCGCTGATCGCCAGCCTCGCGGCAGGGAACACGGTCGTCCTCAAGCCCAGCGAAAAGGCCCCCGCCACCGCCCGCGCCCTGCGTCGGCTGCTGGAGGAGGTCTTCGAGCCCCGGCTGGTCGCGGTCGTGGAGGGGGACGCGGGGAGAGCTAAGGCTTTGACCGAGTTGCCCTTCGACCACATCTTCTTTACCGGGAGCGGGGCCATCGGGAAAAAGGTGCTCGCCGCCGCCGCGCCCAACCTGACGGGCGTGACGCTGGAACTGGGCGGCAAGAGTCCCGCCATCGTCCACGAGAGTGCCGACCTCGACCTCACCGCCGAGCGGCTGGCCTGGGGCAAGTTCCTGAACGCCGGGCAGACCTGCGTGGCGCCCGACTACGTGCTGGTGCCGGAGGTGCTGCAAGGCAGCCTGCTGGCGCGGCTCTCGCAGATCATCCCCCACCGTTTCGGGGAAGCCGAGCGGCTGAGAAAGGGCACCGACTACGGGCGGATGGTGGACGGCCGCAGCGTCGAGCGGCTCTCGCGCCTGACGCGGGACAGTGTGGCGATGGGGGCACGGGTCGAACTCGGCGGCGAGTTCGACCCCGCCTCGCGCTTCATCTCGCCCACGGTGGTGACGGGCGTAACCCCGGAGATGCCGCTGATGGAAGAGGAACTGTTCGGCCCGGTGCTGCCCGTCCTGACCTACCGCGACTTCGGGGAGGCGCTCGCGCTGGTGCGGCGGCTCGACCCCCCGCTCGCGCTGTACACCTTCGCCGAGGACGAGGGGGCGGTGGAACAGGTCCGCCGGGAAACGACGAGCGGCGGCCTGGTCGTCAACGGCACGGTGGTCCACCTCAGCAACCCGCACCTGCCCTTCGGGGGCGTCGGCCCCAGCGGGATGGGGCGCTACCACGGCGAGTACGGCTTCCGGACCTTCAGCCACGAGCGGGCCGTGCTGCACGAGGGCCGGGGCAGCGGCGTGCGCTTCCTGTACCCACCTTACGGCCGCCCGCTGCCCCGCTTCGTGGCCTGGGCGATGCGGAAGCTAGAGGGATGACCCCAGGGACGACCCGGAGGCTGGACCTCGTCGGGGCGCTCACCGCCGGGGGCCGCTCCAGCCGGTTCGGGACGGACAAGGCGCTCGCCCGGTTGGAGGGGCGAACCCTGCTGGAGCACGTGGCCGCCAGTCTGGAGGGCTGCCCGCTGCGCCTGCTCGTCGCCCCGCCCGAACGCTACGCCCTCCCCGGCTGGCTCCCGGTGCCCGACACGCGGCCCGGTGAGGGACCGCTGGGGGCGCTGGAAGCCGCCCTCCTCGCCGCCGAACGGCACGCGGGGCCGGGCTGGGTCGCCTTCGCGGGCGTGGACCTGCCCCGCCTGACCCCGGCGTACTGGGCGCTGATGGCCGGGGCGCGGACACCGGGAGCGCGGTCGATCCTCACCCTGGACCCGGCGGGGCGAGCGCAACCGCTGGGGGCGCTGTATCACACGGAGCTGCGGCCCCAGGTGTCCGTCCTGCTGGACGCGGGCGAACGCCGCTTGCGCCTCGCCGCGCAGGACGCGGTGACAGTGCCTTACGAGGCCGTCGCGCGGGTCAGCCCGCAGGCCCTCCACAACGTGAACACGCCCACCGACCTCGCGGCGCTAGAGGCGGAGACGCGGCAATAAAAAATCCGCCTCTTCGGGCGGTGATAGAACCAAGATAGCGCGGTATGCGGTATTCGTCAACCGTACCGCTCCCGGTGCTCGCGCTTCATCCGGGCGTAGTCCTCATTGGCCTCGGCCTCGTCCCACTTCGCCTTGAAGATGCGGGCGGATTCGGCCTTGACCGGGTCCTCGGGCTGGCGGGGGAGTTCGGCGCGGCCGTGTGACCCGGACTGGCCCTTCTTGCCCTCGGGCACGGGGCCGTCGTACTTCTTGCCGCCCTTGTGGTTGGCGTAGCGGCGCGAGCGGGTAAAGCCCATCTGGAGGAACTTGCGGGCCATGTCCGCCCCCACGAAGTCCCCGGCCCGCAGGTAGTCCAGAAACATGGCGTAGATCGCCTCGCTGCTCTCTCGGGCGACCTCCGGCGTGGCGAAGCGCCAGTGCGGAAGAATCTCGGCCTTGTACGGCTGCACCAGCAGCACGCCCTGCTCGCCGATCCCGACCCGGTACAGCTCGGGGTGTGCCCGCAGGTCGAGGTCGGCGTAGTTCAGCGAGTAATCGAATTTGGGACGGGGCATCGGGGCTCCTGGGGGCGGGCAAGGCAAGGGGCCGCTGGGACGTGCCCGGCAGCCCCAACGATCGGCCGTCAGTTCATCCGGTCGTCGTCCATCATCGCCTGGAGCATCCAGCGAATCTTGTCGATGGTGGCGGCGTAGCCGGTGTAGAGGTCGGCAGTGACGGGGTCGTTGGCCTCGTCCACCGTCTGCGAGTCGTCGCGGTAGCCCCGCGCCACGCGGGTCAGGTCGTTCACGAGGTCGGCGACCTGGGTGCGGGCGTCGCGCACCGTCTCCTGGGGCACCTGCACGAGGCTGAAGCGGGCGATGTCCTCAGGCGCGGCGATGGGGCTGCCCCCCAGCGCGACGAGGCGCTCGGCCTGCTCGTCGATGCCCCCGAAGATTTCCTCGATGAACTCGTCATAGGCGAGGTGCAGGTCGCGGAAGAAGCGGCCCCGGATGTCCCAGTGGTACTTCTTGAACTTGAGGTACAGGCTGATGGTGGTGGCGAGGTTGCGCTGCAAGGTCTCGCTGACGGTGCCGAACTCCTCTTCGGAGAGGTAGCCGTGGTCCACGAGCTGGTTGTGAGGGGTGTCGAGGTGGGCAGCGTCGGCCTTGGCCTCGCCCTGGGGCACGGCCCCGGCGGTGTCGCGGCCCTGGGCCATGTCCTGGGTCTCCACCGGCATCTGACCCGCGTCGTCGGCCGTCTTGCGGCGGCTGCCGCTCTTGGTGCCCGCTGCGGCCTTGGTTGCAGCACTCTTTCTGGTCATGCGGTCACGCTACGCCCCCGGCCGGGGGACCGCCCATACGGGCTTTCTTCACGCTTGGTGCCCAGCGGGGACGGCTCCGGCCTATGCTGGACCTCTCATGACCGACCCTCCGGAAGCCGACCAGCTCTCCGACCTGCTGGCCGAACTGCGCATCCTGCTTCAGGGGGCACAGGTGCTGACCAGTTTCCTGATCATTCTGCCCTTCAATGTCGATTTCGGGGGGGTGGCGGCCACCGAACGCTGGGTCTACACGGCGACCTTCGGATGCTCGGTGGTGAGTCTGGTGCTGCTCAGCGCCCCGGCGCTGCACCACTACCTGCGCCGTCCCATGCGCCACCCCGAACAGTTCAAGCACACGGCCACCCGGCTGGTGCGGGTGGGGGCCGTGTTCATGTCGCTGGCGCTGGTGCTGGCAACCCGGATGGTGGCGGGGGCGGTCGGCCTTCCCGCCGCCCTGACCTGGGTGCTGCCGGGCGGGCTGACCCTGCTGCTGGGCTGGGTGTGGTGGGCGCTGCCGCTGAGCCACGAGCGGCGCGAGTACGGCGGCCCGAAAAGAGAGTAGCGGGCCTTGTCTCCGGCTCAGGCCCTGGCCCGCAGCACCCCGCCCTCCAGCGTCAGGGTGGCCGCCCCCACCGCGAGCAATTCGGTCAGGTGGGCGCTGATCACCGCCCGGTTGAGGACCCAGGCGCCAGGGTTCGTGGCCGTCATACCCAACGCGGCGCCCACCCGCACCAGCAGCTCGTCAACCGTCGCCGGACCTTGCGCCAGCGCCGCCGTCACCGCGTCCGTCGTCCGGGCATAGGCGGCGAGGTTGGCGGACACCAGCCCGGCGAGATTGGGGGTGGGGTCGCCGTGGCCGGGCAGCACGACACGCACGCCCTCCACTTCGCCCAGCGCCGCTGCGGACGCCTTCTGCTGCGCCGAATCCGCGCCGAAGGTCAGCGGATGCTTGCCCAGCGCCTCCGGCCCGAAAAGGGCGTCGGCGGCGTACAGCACCTCGTCCACCCGCACCGCGTACATCTCGGCGGCGTGGCCGGGGACGGGAAGGAGTTCGACCTCGATGCTGCCCAGAGCCTGCACGCCGGGACCGACCCCCTGCGCGGGGCTGGCGGGGGCCAGCAGGAATTTGGTCCGCAGCTCGGCGGGCGGCGCGGCCCCCCACAGCGAGAGCGGCTCCAGCACCGGGTGGCGAATGATCGCCGCCTCCAGCGGCGGCGCGTAGACGGGCAGGTCCGGAAAACGGCCCAGGAGGAAGGTGTTGCCCCCGTGGTGGTCGGCGTGGCTGTGGGTGTTGAGGATCGCGCCCGGCGTCAGCCCCGCCCCCTCCACCGCCCGCAGCAGCTTCCGCGCGTGGGTGTCGTCCAGGCCGGTGTCCACGAGCAGGGCGCGGCCCCCCGGCCCCTCTACGACCACGCTGTTCACCGCGCCGGGAAGGAAGAATACGCCGGGGCCGAGGAACTGAAGCTGCGGAGGCATGGAGACAGCGTAAGGGGCAGCGGGGCGCCGCCTACCCGCAGGGGCGTACACTCGCCCGCGTGACTCTGCCCGCCCCTGCCCTCCCCTTCCGGCCTTCCGGGGCGCAGCTCGGGCTGATCGCCGCCAATTTCCTGATGTGGGGCGGGTTTTTCGCGGTGATTCCGCTGGTGACGGTGCATTTCGTGGAGGGGCTGGGGTGGGCGGCGGCGAGCGTGGGGCTGGTGCTGGGACTGCGGCAGCTCACCCAGCAGGGGCTGACGGTGTTCGGGGGGGCGTGGGCGGACCGGGTCGGGCCAAAGCCGCTGATCCTGGCGGGGTGCCTGATTCGCACGCTGGGCTTCGCGTGGATGGGGTTCGCGGACACGCTGCCCGTGCTGCTGGCCGCGTCGGTGCTGGCGGGGCTGGGGGGCGGGCTGTTCGACGCGCCCAAGAATGCGGCGATCACCGCCGTCACCCGGCCCGAGCACCGCACCCGCATGTTCAGCCTGACCAGCATCTCCGGGAACCTCGGCATGGTGACCGGGCCGCTGATCGGCGCGGCGCTGCTGGGACTGGGCTTCCGCACGGCGGCACTCGCGGCGGGAAGTGTGTACCTCGTCGCCGCCGCCGTGCTGGCCGCTACGCTGCCCCACATGAAGCCGGAGGGGGCCGTGGCCGGTGGCCTGGCGGGGCTGAGGGCGGCGGCGCGGGACCGCCGCTTTCGGCGCTTCACGCTGGTGCTGGTGGGCTATTTCCTGCTCAGCACGCAGCTCAACGTGGCGGTCACGCTCAAGGCGGTGGCGCTGGCCGGGCCGGGAGCGACCGGGCCGCTGTACGGCCTCTCGGCGGGGCTGGCGGTGGTGTTGCAATATCCCCTGCTGCGCTTGGTCGAGCGGCGGGTGCGGACGCAGGTGGCGCTGGTGGCGGCGGTGCTCGCGGTGGCGACCAGCCTGGGGCTGATGGGCTTCGCGGCGACGTTTCCGCAACTGCTCGCCTGCGTCGCCCTCTACAGCCTGGGCACCATGCTGGTCTACCCCACCCAGCAGACCCTGACCGCGCGGCTGGCCCCCGCCGGGCTGACGGGCAGCTACTTCGGCTTTTCCGCGATCAGCCTGGGGCTGGGGGGCGCGGTGGGCAACGTGGTGGGCGGGGCGCTGATCGACCTCGGCGCCCGGATCGGCCTGCCGCTGCTGCCCTGGCTCACGCTGATGGGAGTGGGGCTGGTGACCGCGCTGGGCCTGCGCTGGGCGCTGCGCGAGGTGCCGACGCGCGAGCAGGCCATAGGCTGAGCGCCAAGCCAAGCCCCCTCCACCGGGAAGGGGAAGGGGGCCAGGGATCACTCGCGGGTCAGGGCGTGCTCGGCGCGGCGGGGGCCGGGGTCGCCTGACCGCCCACCGCCGTCTGAAGGGCCTGGGCTTCCGCGAGGTGGCGCTGGATCAGCGGCAGGTTCTGGTTGGCAAAGGCCACGACCCCGGCGTCGCGGCCCGCCGTCAGTTCGTTCTGGAAGATGCTGACGGTGAGCTGGTGCCCGAGCACCAGCTCACGCAGGTAGGCCTGATCAAAGGCCGAGCCGCTGAGGGTGTTCAGCGTGTTGACCTTGAGCTGCAAGTCGGGCGGCAGCATCTTGGGCAGCGCCACGCTGCGGGCCGCCGCCAGGGTGTTGACCTGGTTCTGGGCCGCCGTGTGCTCCGTGATCATCTGCTGGGCGAAAGCGCGGACCTGGGCGTTGCTGGACTTGTTCAGGGCCACCTGCGACGACTGGATCTCGAAGAGGTTGCTGCCGGTCACCGACTGGAGAAAGAGGCCGTCCACCGAATCGGCGTTGGGCGGGGCCATCATGGTGCAGGAGCCGAGGGTGAGGGGAAGCAGAAGCAGGGCGGAGCGTCTGAGCATGTCGTTTCCTCCGGCGGAAGAGAGAGGACGGGCGGCGCCCGCACTGGGTTTCAGTCTGCCCGCCCGGCTCACCCGGCTCATGGCGGTCTGGCGAAGGGCTCACCATGCCCCTCTCAGGTGGGGCACAGAGGACCCTGAACACCTCTTGAGACTGCTTCCTGGCCTACACTCCGGGCATGCTGTGGGTCCACGTGCTGATGCTGCTGCTCCTCGCCGTGCTGGTGGGCTGGATTCCGGTGCTGGGGCCGCTGGCGCTGGGTTTCCTGGCGGGCCGGGCGGTGCGGGGACCGGGCGCGGTGCTGGCACTGCTCCCCGCCCTGGCCGTGCAAACCCTGGGCCTGCTGGGCGTGCGCTGGCTGGAAAACGCGGTGGAGGCACGCGGGCTGGAGGGCGGGGTGTGGACCGCCCTCGCGTGGCTGGGCAGCCCGGTCAACGTGGCGCTGGGAAGGCCGCTGGGCAACCTGATCGGGGACAGCGACGTGCTGGGATTTCTGCTTCTGTTTACCTTTCCGGCGCTGCTCGGCCTGATCCTGGGCTGGGCCACGGGAAGGCCCTCCCGTCGGCTGTGAACCGGGTGGGAGGGCCGGGGCGGGGCTGAGATTCAGCGGGCCGTCTGGGGGTCCAGGGTCAGGGGCGGGGCCGTCACCAGAGCTTGCACTCCGGCGGCGAGCAGGGTGTCCTGCCCACGCGTGAGCAGGCGCACGTCCTCCTCGGTCTGCTCGCGCGGCTGGTCGGGCTTCACGCGGTCGGGGTAGGCGTCACCGCCGGGCTTGGCGTAGTTCAGGATGGTGAGTTGCAGGGCGGCGTCCTCACCCACCGGGAAGACGCGGGTGGCGGTGTTGCCCACGCCCGCCGTGGTTTCGCCGATCACCGGGCCGCGCCCGGCGTGCTGAATCTCGAAGGCGAAGAACTCACTGCACGAGGCGCTGCCGCGGTCGACCAGCACCGCGAGCGGCCCGGTCCACAGTTGCGGACTGCGCACCCCCCCCGCGTTGCGGCCATTTTCCAGGCGGGTGCCCCGGCTGACCACCGTGCGGCTCTCGCCCTGGGCGCCCCGCGCCACCCGCGCAAAGGTCGGGACAAAGGCGCTCACGGCGCTGTCGCACTCCGCGAGGCTGCCGCCCGGATTGCCGCGCAGGTCCACGATCATGCCGGTCGCCCCGCCCGCGCGGGCCTCTCGCACGAGGTCATGCACGCGCTGCGCGATGCCGCCCCCCGACAGGAAGGTGGGAATCCGTAGAACCGCCACGTTGTTCGCCGCCCCCGTGAAGCTCAGCCGGGGCAGGTCGCGGGTGCTGCTCTCGCGCGACTGCAGGGTCAGGGTCAGGGGCTGCCCACTGCGCTCGACCCCCAGCCGGATCTCGCGGCCCTCGCGCCGGGCCTGCTGGAGGGCCGCGTAGGTGTAGGGGCGGCCCTCCAGCGTCCGCAGCAGGTCGCCGCGCCGGAGGCCCGCTTCCTCCGCCGCGCTCTGGGGGACGACCTCCAGCACCACGCGGTTTTCACCGTCGAGCCGGGCGAGTTTGACACCGAACTGCAGGCGGTTGCCGCCCGTTGCGCTCGCCAGAAAGTCCTGGAAGTCCTCGGGCGTCTGGAAGAAGCTGTGCTCGTCCCCCAGCGCCGTGAGTTCCGCCTCGATCACCGGGTAGGCCTTTTCCACCGCGCAGTTGAGGGGCGTCGGCGCACACACCGCGTCGAGCCGGGCCTGGTACTCGCGGCCGAGCGCCGCCCGGTCCACGGTGGAGAGGCCGCCGTATTCCTCCCGCAGCAGGCGGTTGACCTCGTCGAAGGCCTGTTGCGCGGGGGAAGGCGGGGCCGCCTGGGCGAGGGCCGCCGTGCCCGGCAGCGCAGGCGCGGCGAGGGAGGCCGCCACCAGCACGGTGAGGGCACGGAGGGCCGAGAGGCCGGAAGCCGGAGCGCGGCGCAGGGTGGCGTTCATGGGTCCCCCCATTCTGCCTGGAACAGATGGGAAGTTGGTGGGGCAGGAATGCCGTGCAGGTCACAAAAAACCCCGCTTGGACTTGGGGCGCTTCAGGCCACCGGCCGCCGCTGGTAGAGCGCCACCACCCGCGACAGGAAGCGCAGCCCCGGCCCCAGGCTGCTGGCCTGCACCCACTCGTCCTCGCGGTGGGCGTTGCCGCCCCGGTAGACCCCCAGGGCAATGGCCGGGAGGCCGTGGGGGGCGGCGGCGTTGGCGTCGGTGCTGCTCGACGCCAGCCGCAACTCGGTGCGCCCCTCGCGGGCGGCCTCGCGGGCAAGGTCGAGGAGGGGGGCGGACCCCAGTTCCCCGCCGGGGCGGTCGCCCACCCGCTCCAGCCGCAGGCTCACGCCCACCGCGCGGGCCGCCGCGTGCAGCACGCCCTGGGCGCGGCGGTCGAGGTCGCCCAGCAACTCCGGGTCCAGCGAGCGCAGGTCGAGCAGCAACTCGGCGCTCCCCGCGATGGAGTTCACGCTGGTGCCGCCCGAGGCCAGCCCCACGTTCAGGGTGGTGCGCGGCGAGGCAGGGCGGTGCAGGGCGTAAAGGTCGTGAATCGCCATCCCCAGCGCGTGCAGGGCACTCGGCGCCTGATCGCCCCAGGAATGCCCCCCCGGTCCCAGGAAAGTGGCCCGGTAACGCCGCACTCCCACCGCGCGGGTCACGGCGACCCCCAGATAGCCATCCACCGCGATGAAGGCCCCCAGCCGCTCGCGGTGCGTGGCGATCAGGTGTTTGGCCCCGCGCAGGTCCCCCAGGCCTTCCTCCGCGACGTTGGCGGCGACCCACAGTGGGCGGCGCAGCCCTTCCCCCGCGCCCCCGCGCAGGTCGCGCAGCAGGGCCGTCAGCACCGCGAGGCTGGCGCTGTTGTCGCCCACGCCGGGGCCGATCAGCTTGCCCCCCTCCTCACGCACGGTCACGTCGGTGGCGCGGGGGAAGACGGTGTCGAGGTGCGCGGCGAGCAGCAGCGCGGGCCGCCCTTCGCTGCCGGGCGGGGTCAGGCGGGTCAGGACGTTGCCGACCTCGTCGCGCTCGGTGCGGTAGCCCAGATCCTCCCACAGCCCGGCCATCAGCGCCGCCCGCTCCCCCTCGTCGAAGGTGGGTGCGGGGGTCTGCGCGATGCGCGTGAGGTACGAAAGGGGCATGTCGCGGGCGATTGTAGCGGGCGGAAGCGGCCCGCTGACTTCCCAGGAGCCTTCATGAACCGCTCCACATCAAACCGCCCCCGGCGGGAGGGCCGGGGGCGTGGGGAGGGGTCCGGGGTTCAGCGGCGCAGCATCTTGGAGCCGATCATCGCCGCGAGGCCGACCAGCCCCGCCTTGACCATCGGGTTGCTGAGCGCCCCGCCCTGCCCGAAGGCGGCTTCGAGCGGGCTGCGGCCGTCTTGCATGGGCGCCTGCGCAGTGCGGGTGTAGGCGTCGGCCATATCGTCGGGGTCGTCGTAGCGCACATTCTGCACCGGGCTGTAGGGGCTCTGCACCATCGCGTCGCCCATCTGCTGGCGCTCCTGCGGGCTCATCTGCGAGAAGTACTCGCGCATGATCTGCTGGCGCTCCTCGGGGGAGGCGTGCTGCATGTAGTCCTGGATGTAGGCCGCCGCCTCCTGCGGGCTGACCACCCCGTCCATGTTGGTGTCGCGGGGATCGAGGCGGGCCATCTGCTCGTGGCGGTCGCGTTGCTGGAAGAACATGGGATACCTCCTGGGGAATGGGGGGAAGGGACCGAGCTGCCTCCCCACCCTAAGCAGCCGCGACCGGACGTGCGTGAGGGGAGGCTGGCGGAAGATTCATGCCGGGGTCACCTCCCGGAGTCGGCCGAACCTGAGCCGGGTCAACTTGAGTCAGGGGGACAATCGCGTGGCGGGGGCGCTGCTAGAGTGCCCGCCGTATGCGTTCGCTCGTCCTGATCGGCCACGGGTCGCACCTCAACGGCGAGTCCGCCGGAGCCGTCTACCGCTACGCGGAGTTGCTGCGGGAGCGTGGCCTGTACGACGAGGTCGTGGAAGGGTACTGGAAGGAAGAACCCTCGCTGCGGCAGGTGCTCAGGACCGTGCGCAGCACCGACGTGACGGTGATTCCCATGTTCATCTCGGAAGGCTACTTCACCGAGACGGTGATTCCGCGCGAGCTGGGGCTGGGCCACCAGGGGCCGGTGCCGCCGGAGGGCGTGGCCCGCGTGCTGGGCGGCAAGACGGTGCGCTACACGTTGCCCTACGGGGTCCACCCCGCCATGAGCGACGTGATCCTGGCCCGCGCCCGCGAGGTGCTGCCCGACCTGAACCCCGCCGACACCGCCCTGATCGTGCTGGGGCACGGCACCACCCGCAACCAGAACTCCAACCGGGTGATCTACGGGAATGCCGACCGCCTGCGCGAGTCCGGGCACTTCGCGGAGGTCCACGCCCTCTTTCTGGACGAGGACCCCAAGGTGGGCACCTGGCCGGAGCTGGTGCGCTCGCCGCGCGTGGTGGTCGTGCCCTTCTTCGCGTCCGAGGGGTGGCACACGCTGGAGACGATTCCCGAGGACATGGGCCTGACCGGACAGGTCACCGAGTTCGCGGAGACGCCGAACGCCCCGCAGACCGTCTACTACGCCGCGCCCGTGGGCACCCACCCCGACGTGGCCGAGGTGGTCCTGCAACTCGCGCAGGAGGCGCGGGGGGCGTCGGGCGCGGGCGGCGACGAGGACCAGGGCCACGCGGAAGCCTGGAACGCTTTCCTCGCGCTGGCCCGCCGGGGCACCCGGATAGGCGAGGCGATGATCACCCCGCAGGCGGGCATGTATGAACTGCGCCACGCGCTGGACGAGGGCCGCCCCGCCGCCGACCTCCAGACGCTGGTGACGGTGGAGGGCCTGCGCGACCGCACCCGCCGCGACGAGGGCGGGCACCACCGCCCGGTGCACACCCTGCGGAATCTCCCGCGCGGCTGGCGGGCGATCCTGACGGAAGCCGAGTTGCCCCGCGCGGTCCACAACCTCTACCCCGCCGTCGTGGAGGAGAGTTACGCCCACCACACCCACAACCTGCGGGCGACCCCGTGGCCCACGACCGCCCGCCGTCAGACTGGCATCTACACCAAGGTCACCCGCGCGACCCCCGAGCAGGTGGAGGAGGTGGCGCAGGACGTGTGCAGCAAATGTCTCAAGACCCGGCTGTGGGCGGGCGAGCGCCTGGGCTCGACGGTGTTCAGCGGTGTGCCCGGCGCGATTCCCTGCCCGGAGGCCTGCACCCTCTTTATCGCGGAGGTGCGTGAGGAGGTCAGCGGCAAGCGCGGCCAGGGCGGGCACGGGCACGACCACTAGGTCAGTTGTGGGTGGGAAGTGGAGGTCAGGCGGAAGCTTCTGCCGAAGGCTCCACTTCCCCCTCACGACTCCCCACTCACCCCCAGATGAGACAATGGCCCCCATGACCGCGCCCTCGCCCGCCGCCCGCCCGCGCACCGGGGTTCCCAAGACCGTCTGGGACCTCGTCTTCACACTGCTGATCCCGATCCTGATTCTCAGCCCGAATATCCTGGGCAGCGGCATCAGTGTGGCGGACCTGCTGGGGGGGGACATGGCGGGGAACATCAAGGCCTACGTCATCGCGGCGCTGATTCCGGTCGTGTACGTGCTCGTCGACCTGATCGTGAACCGCAATGTCAGCCCGGTGGCCCTGATCGGCGGGGCGGGAGCGATCTTCTCGGGAGCCCTGGCTTTCTGGTACGTGGACGGGTTCTGGTACGCGATCAAAGACAGTGCGCGGTCGTACCTCGTCGGCCTCTTTTTCCTGATCAGCGCGGGGACGCGGGTGCCCCTCTTCCGGGTGTTTCTGGACGCCGCCAGCCTGGGCGAGAAGCCGGAGGAACGCGCCGCCACCCAGCAGGCGATGCGTGACCCCGTGGTCCACCGGGGGCTGGTCGGGGCAACGGTGGCCTTTGCGGTGGTGGACCTGATCGGCGGGGTGGTCAACAGCGCCGTGAACTACGCCCGCGTGACGGCCAAGTTCGGCTCGGACGCCTTCAACGCGCAGGTCGCCGAGGTCAACGCGATCATGCGGGTGCCCGGCTTGATCATCAGCCTCGCGGGCGTGGCATTGGCCTTGTGGCTGGTGCAGAGCGCCGTGAAGCGCCGCTACGGGGCGGGCGCGAGCCTGCTGGAGCCCACCAAGCTGCGCGAGGCGATGCGGGAGAAAGGCGAGCTGCCGGTCTGACCCCGCAGCGCGGCCACAGACCGCTCCGTCAAGAGAAACCCCGCCACGCGCGGGGGTCTTTTTTGGGGGACAGAGGGCCTATTCCCCCGTCCGTGCCCGCCGTTTCTGGTACGCCCCCGTCAGCAACTCTGCGATGTACTCGCGGGTAAAGGGCATTCCACTGGCCTCCGCCGCCGCGATCTCCGCGTCGCGGTTGTAGGTCAGGCGCACGAAGGTGGCGCTGTGGGCGGGGCTGTTCGGGTCGAACTCCAGAATCAGGTAGCTGGGCAGCGTGCTGTCGAGGGGATTGCCCACCGAGCCCGTGTTGATCAGGGGTCGCCCCTCCACGTCCAGCATCAGCGTCTCGTGGACATCGGCGTAGACGAGGGCGTCGGCATGCGCCTTCAAACCGAACTGGGGGTTGGGCAGGTAGGCGTCGAGCTGCTCGGCGAGGCTGGAATGGGGGTACAGGCGGTGAAAGAGGCCCTTGCTGGAGGCGTGGACGAAGCGCCACCACGCACCCCCGAACTGTTCCTCGATGCCGTAGGGCAGCCCGGCGAGGTAGGCGAGCTGCTCGGGGGTGAGCTTGGAACGCGGCCACAGGTCCTGCGGCCGGTTGGTGGCCCCGGCGACGCGGGCGTCCCAGTTGCCCTGGATGACGCGGGTGGCGTGGGCCTGGGTCCATTCCACGACCTCGCGGGGACGCGGCCCTTTGCCGACGAGGTCTCCCAGAACCCAGATCTCGGTCAGCCCGCGCCTTTTCACGTCGGCGTGTACGGCCAGCGTCGCCTCCAGATTGGCGTGCAGGTCCGAGAGCACGGCGAGGCGAATCATGCGGGGCAGTCTAGCCCAGCGGGACAGGGGGCCAGGAAAAGGTCAAGAAAAGGGTCAGGCCGGGGGAGAGGGAAGTATCCCCTACCTCTTCCCGGCCCGATGCCCCTTTTCGCTCAGTTGCGGTAGTAGCTCGCAGGCACCTTGAGGAGCAGTTGCTGCACGGCGTCATTCAGCATCGTGCTGATAGCCGCCTCGATCTGCGGGCTGGACTTGACCCCAACTCCCAGATTCAGCGGCAGCAGACCGCTCATGCTGAAGCTGTTGCCCTGCGCCTCGCCCTTGACCTGGGTGCCGCCGATGATGCGGCGGGTCTTCACGTCGACAATCCGCAGGTCCATGGCGATTGTGCTTTTCTTCTGACCCAGCGAGAAGCCCAGCACATTGATGCCGCCCCCCGACGCTTCCGGCTCGTACTGGGTGATCGAACCGAAGATCAGCAGGTCCGCGCCCTCGAAGGCGGCGCCCCCGCTCAGGAACGCTTCCTCGGTGAGCTGCCCGGTGTTCTCGCGCTCGTAGACGGCGAACTTGCCGGTATTCAACAGCGCGGTCGTCAGGGCGTCGGAGATGCCGTCCCCGAGGTCGGAGGAGCACTTGGACGCCTTGCAGCGGAAAGTTCCCACGGCGATGTTGACCTGGCCCTGCGGCAGGGCGGGGGCGGCGGTCACCGGGGCGGGCGTGGCCGGGGCTGCCGGGATGGCCGTGGTCTGGGCGGCGGCGGGCGCGGCGAGGGCGAGGGTCAGGGCGAGCAGGCGCAGGTGGGTCATGGAAGGCTCCTTGAAGTGGGAAAGGGGCAGGAGGAACAAAGGCTCAGAAATCGCCGCTGGTGCCGGGCGGGGGCAGGGGGAAGCCCGAGCTGGCCGGAACCGGGCCACCCGGCAGGGCCGCGCCGCGCGGGGCAGGGGAAGCGGTCCCCGCGGAACGCTGATCGAGCGGCAACTCATAGCGGGCCACCACACACAGCCCCTGGGTGCCCAGGCTGACGAGACGGTGTCCGGTCACCCGGCCGCCCCGCAGCACGGCCTGGGCACCCGTGCGGACGCTCGCGCGCACCGTTTCCAGCGCGAGATTGGAGAGCTTCAGGTCGCCGCCGTCCACGACGCTGGCGGTGGTGTCCTGGGTGTCCAGACTCCGCGCGACCGCCGTGCGCAGGCCCCCGAAAAACTCGGCGGCGGCGCCGTTGGCCCGCAATTCGGCTTTCTGCATGGCGGGAGCGAGGGCCGTGACCCCCCGCGCCTGATACACCTGCGCAGGCACGATGCCGAAGCCGTACACGCGCAGGGTGTCGTTGCGCCCGTCGCGGTTGGTATCCACGGGGGAAGCCCCCGACAGGGTGCACTGCCGCATCAGCGCTAGGGCGTCCACCGGGCTGAGCTGGTCGCCCCGCACGGTGTAGGCGGCCTGCACCCCCTCGGTGTTCACGAACTGCTGGGGGGTGACGGGCGTATCGGCCGCCTGGGCCAGCGCTGCCCCCGCGCACAGGGCGGCGATTATCAGGAATTTCTGCATGGGTCCTCCTTGGATTGGGGGTTCAGCGGTAAGAAACGGTGATCTCGCCCGCGCTGAGGCCGGTCACGGTCAGGCCGAGGTCCTCGAGCAGGGTGGCGAGATCCTCGGGGGAGCCGCTGTACTCGACTTCCACCTGGGCACCCGCCGCGTCGAAGTGGCGGTTCAGGGCCGCCGCCACCCCGGCCGTGGCCCGCAGCGAGGCCAGGGTGTCGTTCAGGGCACGGAAACTCGGCACCCCCACCAGCCGCACGCTGAAGGTGCGCCCGGCGGCCTTGCCGCTGCCGCTGAGCCAGCCCAGCAGCGCACCGGGCAGTGCGGGCACCGCCGTCTTGGCAACGTTCTGGAGGGCCGCCTTGCCCGCCACCGCGTCGGTGGGCGCTGTGCCCGTTCCCGTGAAGGCGTCGCTGAAGATGATTTGCCCGGTGGCGAGGTCCACGATCTTGAGTTCGAGTCGGGACGTGTAGGCCCGCTGCGAGAGCACGGTGCCGTACTCCTCCGCGAAGGCTTCCCCGGTGATCAGCAGGTCGGCCTTGAAGCGGGTGGCGAGGTCACCCAACGCCTGAGCGCTCAGGCTGCCGCCGCGCAGCACGTCGCGCAGGGCGTTGTGCTCGGTCTGCTTGAGGTCCACCACCCGGTAACCCGCCGCGATGAGTGCCCGCTGCACTTCGGTCTCGGCGGCGGGGTCGGGGACGGTGCGGCGCAAGATGACCTCCGGAATCGCCACGATGATGCGCGGGTCGCCCTTTTGCGCGAGAAAGGCCTTGAGTTCCTGCTCCAGGCTGGGGCGGGCCACGACCACCCGGACGGTCACGGTGTAGAGGCTCCCCTGCTGCCCCTCGGCCAGCACCTGCGTGACCCGGCCGAACCCATCCGAGCGCTTCATCAGGCGCTGCTGGAACTGCTCGAATTCGTCGGTGCTGCGCAGGGTGCTCGATGTGCTGATATAGGCACCGAGCACCTGCTCGATGGCAACCCGTACCGCGTCAGTGATGGCCGCCTGCCGCGCCGCCGCCACGTTGCCTGTAAAGGGGGCCTGTCCCTGCACCTGCACCGACTGCTCGGCCTGGGTCGCCGCCAGCGCCACTGATGCACCTGGAAGGGGCGACACCACGGGCAGCGCCAGTGCGAACGTCAGGAGGAGTGGACGCCACGAGCCTCGCTGTGGGCTTCTTGATCTCACGCTGGCAGTGTCTCAGGCTTCTCTCAGCCAGGGGGCGCACATGAGGGCACCCCCGTTGGGGGTATGACCGCCTCGTCAGTTACAGCCCCCCGCGCGGATTCACGTCCACCCGCACCCGCGCCCGCCAGGGGCGGTCCAGTGTGGCGAGCAGTTCGGAGAGCCGGGTGTCGTTCCGCGCCCGCAGCAGCAGGTGGTAGGGGTAGACCCCGCGCAGGCGGGCGACCGGGCTGGGGGCAGGACCCAGGACCTCACCCTCAGTGGCCCCCGCGCCGTGCAGGGCATCGAAGACCTCGACGGCGACCTCCCTCGCGCGGCGGGCCTCGCGGGCGGCGACCTCCACCTGCGCGAGGCGGGCGTGGGGCGGGTAGCCCAGGGCCTGGCGGGCACGCTCCTCGGCAGCAGGGTAGGCCAGGGCGTCCTTGCCGTCCACCAGGACGCGCAGGGCCGGATGCTGGGCCTGGAAGGTCTGAACCACCAGCATGGGCGGGCGCGTGACGTGCCATTCCCCAAGCTGGCGCAGCAGGCGGTGGTAGCGCTCGGAGGCGCGGAAGTCCGAGACGTTCAGCCAGGTGTCGGCCAGCGTCACCCCGATCAGGGCGAGATTCGGTGGCGCCTCGCCCGACAGCAGGAGCTGGGTGCCCACGACCACGCCGCCCTCCCCCGCGTGCAGGGCCGAGAGGTCGTCCTGACGGTCGCGGTCGCAGCGGTAGACGGGCAGGCCGGGCACCAGCCGGGCGACCTCGGCGGCGATCCACTCGGTGCCGGGGCCACGGGCCTTCCACATGGGTTCGCCGCACTCGTCGCAGCGGTCGGGGACGGGCTCGTGGTAGCCGCACTGGTGGCAGGTGAGCTGCCGGGTGCCCTGATGGAAGCGCAGCGGCACGTCGCAGTTGCGGCAGCCCGGCGTGTGGTCGCACGAGGGGCAGCGCAGCAGGGCCGAGTAGCCCCGCCGGGGCGCCAGCAGCGCCGCCTGCCGTCCCCGCTCCTGCACCTGCCGCAGGAGGCGCACGAGGTCGTGACTGAGGGGGTAGCCCAGGTCACCGGGAGTTAGGTGAACGGACGACAACGGCCCCAGTTCGGGCTGTTCGGGCGGGTTGGCATAATCCACCACATGCAGCCGCAGCCGGGGCGGGGGCAGCACCGCGCCGGGCAGGGGCACGCTCTCGGCGGCGGGGGCCACGCCGACCAGCGCGAGGGCCACGTCGTGACAGGTCGCCACCCGCGCGGCCACGTCGGGGACGAAGGCCCGCGAGCCGGACTGGAGCTTGTAGGCGTCGCTGCCCTCCTCCAGCACCACGATCAGCGCGGGGTCGTCCAGCGGGGTGACCAGGGCGAGGTAACTCCCGACCACCAGCCGGGCCGCCCCCGTGCGGATCAGGTGCCAGGTGTGCTCGCGTTCCTCCGGGGTCAGCGCCCCGCTGACCTGAACGGCCCGCGTGCCCGCCGCCTGGGCCAGCCCGGAGAGGCCCTCCCAGGCGCGGCGCAGGGTGGCGTGGTCGGGCGCGAGGACGAGGACCCCGCGCCCCTGCTCCAGCAACCGAGCAATGCGGGGTGCCAGCGTGCGGAAGCGCGAGGCCGGACGCCCGCCGTGCAGCCGCCACGCGGCGGACTCGGGGAGGCGGTCGGGGTCAGCGGGGCTGGGGGCCGGAACGGGAGGGGCCAGCGTGGGAGGCGGCGCGACCTCCTGCACCGTGTCGGCCCAGCCGCGCAGGGCCAGGGTGCCCGCCGCCGTGGGAGTCAGCCCCACCCCGTCCGCCGAGGCGAGGGAGGCCCACGCACTCAGCGAGTCCACCGGGCCGTGGTCGTGGAGCCAGGTCCAGGCGGGGGGTGGGGGGGCCTGTTCGGCCGCGTAGAACGCCCCGCCCGCGTTCAGCACGCCGTTCACCACACCTCCGCTCACGCCCGCGCCCCTGGCCCACGCCGCCAGGGTGGGCTGAGGGCCATGCTCGGCCAGCCACGCCCACGCCTCCCGACCTTTCGGGGTCAGGGTAGGGGGCGGCTCAGCCGAGGCCCGCAGCACAGTCACCGTGCGGGCGGCAGGCGGCACCTCTCCCAGCGGCCGTGCCCGCACCATCCCGCGCAACCGGGGGCGGGGGCGGAAGGCTTCTTCCAGCAGGCCCTGCTCGCGGATGGCGTCCAGCAAGGGAGGCGAGTAGTCGGCGGCGTCGGTCCAGGCGGTGCCCGGCACGTGCGACCCGAAGGCCCCCAGGTCCGCGTCGGGCACCGCCCGGACCCGGTGGTCCAGCCGAACCTCCCACCCCACGCCGAGGAGGTCACTCCAGACCAGCCCGGCGGGCAGCCGTGCCTCCCGCGCCCAGGCGGTCACCGCCTCCACGGTGGCGGGGGGGACCCAGGGGCCGTCCTCGTCGTCCAGCAGATGGACGGCCTCGCGCAGACGGTGGCTTCCAGCGCCGCCCTCGCCCGCGCCCACCACCAGCCCCACCGACAGCCCGCCGCGCCAGGGCACCAGCACCCGGCAGCCCACGGGCACCACACCTCCGAACCCGTGTGGCGCGGCAAAATCCAGCGCCGGGACAGGCAACGGAAGCGCCATCCGCCAAGGCACCGGGGGAAGGGTGGGGGCGGGCGACATCACATGCCCGACCCTACCGCAAGGCACCAGGTGGGGGAGGTGGGGCGGGTCGCAGACAAGCCGGGACCTGCCTACCCCGCGAGGGCCTACGCTGAAGTCCATGCCCTCCCCCGCCCGCTCCGGCCTGCTCCTCGCCCTCGTCGCCGCGCTGAGTTTCGCCACGCTGGGGATCTGGGGCAAGCTCGCGGGGGAGGTGGGGCTGGGAAGCTATGAGGTGCTCGGGTGGCGCTTCGGGCTGGTCGCCGCCGCGCTGCTGCCGTTCGCGGGCCGGGGGCTGACCCTGGCCCAGCGGCGGCCGCTGCTGGGGGTCGGGGTGGTCTACGTGCTGGCGACCTTCTGCTACTTCGGGGCGCTGGGGCGCATCACGGCGGGGGCGACGGGGCTGCTGCTCTACCTCGCGCCCGCCTTCGTGATTCTGTTCGGGTGGCTGGCGGGGCGGCGGCCGGGCGCGGCGCGGCTGGGGGCGGTGGCGCTCGCGGCGCTAGGCCTGGGCCTCGTCGTGGGGCTGCCGGGGGCGGGCGACCGGGACCCGGTGGGCCTGACGCTGGGAGCCGGGGCGGGGGCGCTGTACGCGGCCTATCTGCTCGCCTCCGAGCACTGGCTGCGGGGGGTTACACCGCTGGCCGCCACCGGGCACCTCGCGCTGGTGGGGGCGGTCGCCTTCGGGGGGCTGGCCGGGGCGCGGGGCGAACTGGGGATGCCGGACACCGCTGCGCAGTGGGGCGTGATTCTGGGGATAGCCGTGCTGCCCACCCTGATCGCCGTGCCCGCCCTGTACGGGGCCGTCGCCCGGCTGGGGGCGGCGCGGGCCAGCCTGCTGGGGACGTTGGAGCCGCTGTTCACGGTGGGACTGGCCTTCCTGGTGCTGGGGGAACCCCTGCGGCCCGCCATGCTGCTGGGCGGGGCGCTGATTCTGGCGGGGGCGGCGCTGGCGCAAAAACCCGAGCGGGTCACCGCTTCCGCCCCCTCCCCGGCCCCGTCTCCCCTATCCTGACGGCCTAACCAAAGGAGGCAGGATGCGCTTGATGGGACGGGTGGGCCGGGGCCTGCTCTGGGTGGTGTTGGTCGTGCTGCTGCTGGCGCTGGCGGCGGTGCTGTGGCTGCGGGGCACGTCACGGCCCCAGGTGTCGGGCGAGGTGCGGCTCGCGGGCCTCTCGGGACCGGTGACGGTCACGCGCGACGCGTGGGGGGTGCCGCATATCCGGGCCGAGGCGTCGGACGAGGACGCGATCTTCGCGCTGGGCTTCACCCACTGGCAGGACCGGGCGTGGCAGATGGACTTTCAGCGCCGGGTGACCCAGGGACGGCTCGCGGAGGTGCTGGGCGACGCGGCCCTCTCGCAAGACCGCTTCCTGCGGACGTGGGGCTTTTACCGGGCGGCGCAGTCGGCCCTCCCCGCCCTGTCGGACCGCTCGCGGCGGATGATCCGGGCGTACACGGCGGGCGTGAACGCGGCGATGCGGCAGGGACAGGTGGCCCCTGAGTTCCGGATTCTGGGGTATGCGCCAGAGCCCTGGGCCGAGGTGGACGCCATCGCCTGGAGCAAGCTGATGGCCTACGACCTCGGCGGCAACTGGGACGAGGAACTGCTCGCGGCGCGGGTGCAGGAGAAGCTCGGGGAGGGCCGTCTGGACGACATCCGCCCTCCCTACCCCCAGGGCGCGACCACCATCCTCAGCGAAGGCGAGGTGGGCGAGGAGAACGCGGCCCCGGCGGGAGCGAGCGCCCTCACCCTGCCGGACGCGACCCTGGCCGCCCTGCGGACCCATCTGGAGGCGGCCCGCTCGCTGGGGATGGAGCGGGTGCCCGGCAAGGGGAGCAACAACTGGGTGATCTCCGGGAGCCGCACCCAGAGCGGCAAGCCCATCCTGGCCGACGACCCCCACCTCGCGCTGTCCAGCCCGATGCTGTGGTACCTCGCCGACCTGCGCGGGCCGACCCTGCGGGTGATCGGGGCGAGCATTCCGGGCCTGCCCAGCGTGGTGATCGGCCGCAATGACCGCATCGCCTGGGGCGTGACGAACGTGAATCCCGACGTGCAGGACCTCTATGTGGAACCGGCGTCGGCCCGCCTGACCGAGCGCACCGAGGTCATCAAGGTCAAGGGCGGCGAGGACGTGCGCCTCGTCGTGCGCGAGAGTGGGCACGGGCCGATCATCTCGGACGTGGGCGCGGGGGCGCTCGGGCCGCGCGTGGCGTTGAAGTGGACCGCCCTGCAACCCGGCGACACCACCCTGGACGCCTTCCTGGGGCTGAACTACGCGCAGAACTGGGAGGACTTTCGGGCGGCGTTGCGGCCCTACGTGGCCCCCAGCCAGAGCTTCGTGTATGCCGACGTGGACGGCAACGTGGGGTATGCGGCACCGGGACGGGTGCCCGTGCGTGAAGGCTGGGACGGCTCCCAGCCCGTGCCCGGCGACGGCTCGCGCGAGTGGCAGGGCTTCATCCCCTACGAGGAGCTGCCCGCCACCCTCAACCCGCAGGACGGCCTCGTCGTGACGGCCAACAATAAGGTGCTGCCGGGCGGGGCCGATCCCCTCGGGAACCTCCGCAACTGGGCCGAGCCGTACCGCGCCGAGCGCATCACGGAGCTACTGACCGCCAAGCCGGAGGGCCTGACGCTGGAGGACGTGAAGGCCGTGCAACTGGACACGGTGAGCCTGGTCTGGCGCGACCTCCAGCCCCTGCTGCTCGCCACCCAGCCGGACGGGGACCTCAGCCGGGCGGCGCTGGAGCAGTTGCGCGGCTGGGACGGCAACCAGACCACCGACAGCGTGCCCAGCACGATCTACGAGGCGTGGCTGGCCGAGTTGCAGGCGATGGCGGGGGACGAACTGGGCGACGACACCCGCCTGAACGCGCTCGCTGTGCGCGAGCAACTGCGGGAGGACGGGGAGCTGTGCCGCTCGCAGGCCACCCGCGTGGAGAATTGTGCCGACCTGCTGCGCGTCAGCCTGAAGGCGGCTGTGGACGGCCTCGCCGGGCGGCTGGGGGGCGACATGGACGGCTGGACCTATGGCCGGGTGCATACGGTCGCCAGTGACCACGTGATGGGCGAGGACGCCCGCGTCGCGTGGCTGTTCAACCACGCCGCGCCCACCCCCGGCGGCACGAACACGGTGAACGTGGCCCGCCCCGACCCCGAGACGCTGCGCCAGACGCACGGCCCGAGCTACCGCCACATCGTGGACCTGGCCGACATGAACCGCAGCCTCTACATCGGCAGCCTGGGCCAGGGGGGCAACCCGCTGGGCGAGCATGTCAGCGACCAGCAGGGCAAGTGGGCCTCGGGCGAGTACCTCCCCATGAGCACGGACGAGGAGGACTGGGGCCGCACGGTGACCCTGACCTTGCAGCCGGGCGAATAACACTCACGGAGCGGCGGCGGGCTGAAGCGTCAGTCCGCCGCTGCCCCTTGCAGCCTCCCAGTGAAGGGGCAGACCGCCTCCACCCGTTCCTCCTCCCACGCGGGCGACGGGGCGAAAAAGCCGGGCCGCTCCTCCCCATCGGTGTACTGGCGGTGCCACACCGGGGTGGTCGCGGGCGAGAGGGGCGGAATCAGCCACGACCAGCGGCCCCGCACCGCCCGCCCGGCCCGCTCCTCCTCGGCCTCGAAGCGGACGAACTGCCGGGTGACCGCGTGGTGGTCGGTGATGCGGACCCCCGCCCGGTCGAAGGAGTGCAGCACCGCCACATTCAGCTCCACCAGCGCCCGGTCCCGCCACAGCCGCCGGGGCGAGAGGTCCAGCCCCAGTGCCCGCGCCACTCCGGGGAGCGCGTCGTAACGTGCCTCATCCGCGAGGTTGCGGGCGGCGATCTCGGTCTGGAGGTACCAGCCGTTGAAGGGGGCGGCCGGGAAGCTCAGGCCCCCGACCTCCAGCGTGAGGTTGCTCAGAACTGGCAGGGCGAACCAGCGCAGGCCCAGGTCGCCCACGCCGGGGCAGTCGGGGTGGGTGATGGGCACCTGACCGGTCGCGTCCTCCGGCAGGCAGTAGAGCCCCACCCGGCCCCGGCCCTCGATGGCGAGCGGCAGCACGTCGAAGGCGGTGCCGGGGCCGCCCGCCCACCCCAGGCGGCGCAGATGATCGGTGAGGGCCACGTTCTGCGGGTCGCCGACCACCGTGCCGCCGGGCTGGCGGTAGCCCGCGTAGCGCAGCAACTGGTCGTTGTGGACGCGCACGCCGGGGCCGAAGATGCTGATGACCGGGCGGATGCGCCCGCCCCCCAGCGCGTCGTGCAGGTGCGCCACGAGATAGGCGAACACGTCGTCGGGGTGGGTGACGTGCCGCAGGTCGCGCACCTCCAGCGCCCGCCAGGGCAATCGGCCCACGCAGCGGCCGCTGTTCCGCCACGCCACCCGCGCCCCGTGCGCCAGTTCCGCCGTGCGGAGGGTGTACGCCCCCGTGCGGGCCACCTCCGCACGGACCTCGGCCAGCCGCGTCTCCCGCTCGCGGGGACCGTGCCCGTGCTCGTCGGCATAGAGGCGCAGGAAGCGTTCGGCCTCGGCCAGCAGCGCGTCAGGGGCCAGTCCAGTCGGCGGGGAGACAGCGGCGGCGGACATGGCCCCATGCTGCGGCGCCCGCCCCCCGCCGAATGTCCCCTGTTCTGAAAGGCCCCCTCCTACCCCTCCTCGCCCTGCAAGGTCAGCACCAGCCGCCGCGCTCCCCCGTCGTCTCGGTGCTCACACAGGTAAATCCCCTGCCACGTGCCCAGCGCCAGCCGCCCCCCGCGCACGGGCAGGGTCAGGGACGGTCCCAGCAGGCTGGCCTTGATGTGCGCGGCCATATCGTCGGGGCCTTCCAGGGTGTGCTCGAACTCCGGCCAGCCGTCGGGCACGAGGTGGTTGAAATACCGCTCGAAGTCCCGCCGCACGTCCGGCGAGGCGTTCTCGTTCAGGGCGAGGCTGGCCGAGGTGTGCTGGAGGAAGACGTGCAGCAGGCCCACCCGCACCCGCGCAAGTCCGGGCACCCCGGCGACGACCTCGCGGGTGACCAGGTGAAAGCCGCGCGGGAAGGGGCGGAGGCGGAGGTCATGTTGTGCCCACATGCCCGCAGCGTAGCCGTTGCCTATGGCCCGGCGCTCATCCCTCACCCTTAGCCTGAACCCCACCCCATGCGACGCCTTCTCATCCCTCTGCTGTCCACTGCCCTGATGACCGCCCCCGCCGAAGCCCAGAGCGTGCCCCGTTCCTCGCTGGTCCTGCCCGTCACGGTGCCGCTCTCCGGCGTGCAGGCGGCGGCCAATGCCCGTGTTCCGGCCGAGTTCGCCCGGCTGGACGAGACGCGGCCCCTCGCGGGCGGGCTGCTGGGCGTGCGGCTGACGGGCACGGTCACCCGCACCGGGCATGTGCGGGTGGGGGCCACGCCGGAGGGGGACGCCCTATTGGTGCGCGTGCCGCTGCGGGCCGCCTTCCGCGCCGAGGGACAGGGCCTGGGCTCGGCCCTGGGCCGCGACTTCGGCGGCGAGGCGACGGTGAGCCTGCGCCTGACGCCCACCCTCGGGACCGACTGGCAGGCCGGGGTGAAGGTCGCGGGGACGGTGGAGTGGACCGACCCCCTGAGCGTGGAGCTGACGCCCGGCGTGCGGGTCAGCGTGCAGTCGCTGGTGGACGGGCAGGTGCGGGCGGCGCTGGACCGCGTGACTGCCGACATCGAGCGGGCGGTGCGCGAGGGGGCCGACCTGCGGGACCGCGCCGGGGCACTGTGGGCGCGGGCGGGGCAGCCCTGGACGCTCCCCGCGCCGGAACCCGCCTACGCCCGCGTGACGCCGCGCACCCTGACCGTCAGCCCGTTCCGCTTCACGGGGGACGCGCTGAAGCTCACGGTGGGCGCGACCTTTGACCTTTCCGCTGGGCTGGGCCGCGCCCCGGCTCAGGCCCCCGCGCCGCTCCCCCCGCTGCGGGTGGCCGAGCCGCCGACGCCCGGCGTGGCCCTTGCCCTCCCCGTGCGCCTGCCCTACCCGGACCTGTCACGGGCGGCCACCCGCGCCGCCGCCGCGCGGACGGTGACCCTGCCGCTGCCCCTCTCCCCCACCCTGCGGGTCGAGAATGTCGTGGTGACGGGCCGGGGACCGCACCTGAACGCCGCCGTCACCGTGCGCGTTTCCGGGCCGCTGGGGCTGAATGTGCGGGCCACCGCCGACGTGTCGGGTGTGCCTGCGCTGGACGCCTCCGGGCGCGTCGTGACCCTCCGTGACCCCACCGTCGTGACCCGCCGCGAGGGGCTGACCGGGCGGGTGGTGGGCTGGCTGGCGGACGCCCGCGCCCAGGCGTACCTGCGGGGGGCGGCCCGCTTCGACCTGACGCCACAACTGACCCAGGCGCGGGGACAGGTGCAGTCGCGGCTCCCCTTCACGCCCGTGCCCGGCGTCACCCTGACGGGCAAGGTGGGCGAGCTGCGGCTGACCGGGCTGAGCGTGACACCGGACGCCCTCGTCGTGACGGCCGCCGCCGGAGGGCAACTCGCGGCGGCGGTGGATGCGGGGAAGATGCGGTAGGGACGGCCCGCTTCCAGCCGCCAGCGGTGGGCTGACGCTTCGGCCCCCCAGGCTGGCGGCTGGCCGCTCTCAGCGCCGCCCGAACTGCGTCTGCGCCGTGCCCGATTGGGTCGTGGTCGTACTCGTCCCCGCCGCCGTGCGCCCGAGCGCTGCGCCTGCGGGCTGGGCGGGGGCAGGCGCCGCCGGAGCCGTCGGCGGCGTGTAGGTCGCGCCGCCCACCCCCGCGTTGGGGTCGTTGGCGAGACGGGCGAACTCCTTGGGGTCCACGGCCCGCGCCACGCCCGTCTCGTAGGAGATCACCCGGCGGCGGTAGAGGTTCGCCAGGAAGGCGTCCATCGTGACCATGCCCTCGCGTGCCCCGGTCTGCATGGTGGAGACGATCTGGAAGGTCTTGCCCTCGCGGATCAGCGCCCGGACGGCCGGGTTGGCGATCAGCAGTTCGTAGGCGAGGACCCGCCCCGGACCGTCAGCGCGGGGCAGGAGCTGCTGGGTCATCACGGCGACGAGGTTGTTGGCGAGCTGCACCCGGATCTGCTCCTGCTGCTCTTCCGGGAACACGTCCACGATGCGGTCGATGGACTCGGGGGCCGAGTTGGTGTGCAGGGTGCCCATCACGAGGTGCCCGGTTTCGGCGGCGGTCACGGCGGCGCGGATCGTTTCGTAGTCGCGCATCTCGCCCACCAGAATCACGTCGGGGGCCTGCCGCAGCGAGGCCCGCAGCGCGTCCGCGAAGCTCATGGTGTCCGACCCGATCTCGCGCTGGTTCACGATGCTCTGCTTGTGCGAGTGCATGAACTCGATGGGGTCCTCGATGGTCACGATGTGCAGCTTCTTGGTGACGTTGATGTGGTCGATCATCGCGGCGAGGGTGGTCGACTTGCCCGAGCCGGTCGGCCCGGTCACGAGGACCAGTCCGCGCGGCGCGTTGGCGATGTCGGTGATGTTCTGCGGCAGGCCCATCTCGGCGGCGCTGCGAATGGTGGTGGGAATCAGGCGCATGACCCCGCCCACAAAGCCGCGCTGCATAAAGGCGTTCACGCGGAAGCGGGCCTTTTCCCCCAGGGCGAACGAGAAGTCCAGCTCGCGCTTCTCCTCGAAGGTGCGCTGCTGGCGCTCGTTCATCATCGAGTACATCAGCTTGCGGGTCTCGGTCGCGGCGAGCGGAGCCATGCCCTGCTGCACCTCGTAGGTCCCGCTGAGCTTGAACTGCGGCGGCAGCCCCACCGTCAGGATGATGTCGGACGCGCCCTTTTCGGCGGCGAAACGCAGGATGTCGGTGATGTCGGGAGCGGCTAGGGTCATGGGGTACCTCGGCGGGTGGGAAAAAGGGAAGTGAGGGGTGGGCGGTGGGCGACGGCTAGCCTGCCGTCACTGCGAGAACTTCTTCAAGGGTGGTCATGGCCGCGAGCGCTTTCTCGATGCCGTCCTGGCGCAGCGTCTTCATGCCGCTCTCGGCCAGGGCCACGTCGCGCAGCTCGGAGGCGGTCTGTCCGGCCCCGATCGCGCGGCGCAGGGGGTCGTCGATCACCATCAGCTCGTGAATCCCCATGCGGCCCTTGTAGCCGGTGCCGCCGCAGCGGGGGCAGCCCGCCCCGCGCACGAGCGAGGCCCCGCGCACCTCCTCCTCGGCCAGCCCCAAGCGGCGCAGCACGTCGGGGTCGGCGTTGGTGGGCTGCTTGCACTCGGAGCACACCCGGCGCACCAGCCGCTGCGCGAGCACCCCGATCACCGAGGCCGAGATGTTGAAGGGTTCGACGCCCATCTCGTCGAGGCGGGTGATCGCCCCCGGCGCGTCGTTGGTGTGCAGGGTCGCCAGCACGAGGTGGCCGGTCAGCGCCGCTTCGGTGGCGATCTTGGCCGTCTCGGTGTCGCGGATTTCGCCCACGAAGATGATGTCGGGGTCCTGGCGCAGAAAGGCGCGGAGGGCACGGGCAAAGGTCATCCCCGCCGTCGTGTTCACCTGCGACTGCACGATGCCCGGAATCTCGTACTCGATGGGGTCCTCGATGGTCGTGGTGTTCTTCTCGGGCCGGGCGATGCGCTTGAGGGTCGAGAAACTGGTAAAGGACTTGCCCGACCCGGTCGGCCCCGTCACCAGGAAGATGCCGTTGGGCTTCTCGATCACGTCGAGGTAACGCTGGAAGTTGTGCGTGGAAAAGCCGAGCTGCTCGACCTCGGGGATGTTCTCGGCCTTTTGCAGGAGGCGCATCACGGCCTTTTCCCCGTACACGGTGGGCAGGGTCGAGAGCCGGAGGTCGATGTCGATCGAGCCCTTCTTGAAGCGCACGCGGCCGTCTTGCGGCAGGCGGCGCTCCGAGATGTCGAGGTTCCCCATGATCTTGATGCGGGCGAGCACGCTCTGGGCGCTGCCCCTGGGGAGTTCGGGCTGTTCGCGCAGCACGCCGTCGATGCGGTAGCGGATCCGCAGGGCCGTCTGGGTGGGCTCGATGTGGATGTCGGAGGCGTCTTGCAGGGCGGCCTCGCGGATGATCTGGTCGACCACCCGCACGACGGCGTTGTCGTCGAGCCCGGCGCTGAGGTCCACCTCCTCGCGCTTGGCCTCCCTCGCCTTGCTCTCGGCGGCGAGCTTCTGGTTGAGCGCCGCCATGTCTTTGTTGCCGTGGTAACGCTCGATCAGGCGGGTGATGTCTTTTTCCGCCATCACCGCCGGGATGATCTCGCGGCCCGTGATCAGCTTGAGGTCGTCGAGCGCAAACACGTTGCGCGGGTCCTTCATCGCCACGATCAGGGCCTCGCCCTGGAGCCTCACCGGCACCACCCCGTAGCGCCGGGCGGTCGCCTCGGGGATCAGGAGGGCCACCGCCGCGTCGGGCGGGTTCTGGCCGGGGTCGAGGTACTCGTAGCCGAGCTGCGCGGCCAAGGAGCGGGCCAGCATCTCCGGGCTGAGCTTGCCCGACTGCACCAGCGTGTCTTCCAGCCGCCCGCCCCCCGCGTTCTGCTTTTGCAGCGCCCCGTCAATGTCGCCGGGGGTGGCGAAGCCCAGTTCCACGATCACCTCGCCCAGCGGCTTGACCTTGCCGCCGCGGGCCTGCACCTGCAAGGCCTCGCGGAGTTGCGACCGCGAGAGCGTCCCCTGCTGCACCATCTGCTCGCCCAGGCGGGTGCGCTGGGGGTAGCAGCGCTCGATCAATGCCTCCACGTCGCGCGGGCGGGCCAGGATCAGGCTGACCGGGCGGCCGATCAGGGCTTCGAGTTCCTCGCGGCGGCGGGGGTCGCTCGTCAGGACCGTCACGGCGGCGGCCGTCTCCTCCACCGGCACCGCCGAGAGCCGCAGGGCGTCGGCCCGCAGCAGCGCTCCCAGCACGTCTTCCGGGGGCTGAAGGCCGCGCGGGTCGGGCAGGTAGGGCGCTCCCGCCTGCTCGGCCAGCACCTCGTAGAGGCGGTCCTCGGTCAGGGCGCCCTGCGCTACCAGCGTCGCCCCCAGCGATTCCCCGGTCTGCTGCTGGGCGTCGAGGGCCACCTGAAGCTGCGCGTCGGTGACCAGCCCGCGCGTGGTGAGCAGGCGGCCCAGTTGACCGCCGTTCGCCTCGCCGCCCTCCTCGCCGGGGAGGGCCACGTCCAGCCCAAGTTCGGGGTAATAGGTGGCGATCGCCCACAGCACCTGATCGCGCAGGGCCTGGTACGGCTCAATGTTCAGGCCTGAGTCGTCCTCCAGCGCCTCGATGGCGAGGCTGGAGAGCGGGTCCACGAAAGCCACCCGCAGCGTGTCGCCCTCCCGCGCGAAGGGGAAGGCCGCCATCGCCTGCGCGGTCTGCGGCCGCACTGCTCCCACTGCCGCCGACTCCGGCGTGACCACCAGCAGGTTGACGAGCGGGATGCCCAGCGCTTCCTCGATGGCCCGCGCGATGCGCTTCTCGCCGACCTGCCCAGAGTCGATCAGGATGTCGGCCAGCCGCCCGCCGACCTCGGCGTGCCGGACGAGCGCCTTTTGCAGTTCGGTGTCGCTGACGTAGCCCTGTTCGAGCAGGATCGCTCCGAGTCTCCGGTCGCCGATGGAAAGTGCCACTGTGTCTCCTGTAGGGGGAAGGGAAAGAGAACGCGGGGCTAGGCCCGCCAGTCGTGTCCGTAGCGTTTGAGAACCGCGCGTTCGAGCTTGCGGGTCACGCGGGTGTGCGGCAGGGCGTTGTCGGCCAGCGGGTGAACGAGGATGGTGTGCATTCCCGCGAGATTGCCGCCCAGCACGTCGGTGAAGACCTGATCGCCCACCATGCCGACCTGATAGGGCGGGAGGCCAAGTTTGCCGAGCGCCTGACGGAACGCGCGGGGATTGGGTTTGCCCGCCATCCCGACGCCCTCGAAGCCGAGCTTGTCCAGCCAGAAGCGGGCACGCCTCCCCGTCGCGTTGCTGAGCAGGTAGAGCCGAATCCCCGCCCGGCGCAGGTCGGCGGCCCAGGCCATTACGTCGGCCCGTTCCTCGTAGCTGCCGTAGGGAATCAAGGTGTTGTCGAGGTCGAGCAGCAGGCCGCGCAGGCCCCGCGCCGCCAGAAACTCGGGAGTGATGTCATGAACGTGCCCGAGCACGTCGCGGGGGCGCAGCAGGCTCACGCGTCCACCCCCGCCGAGCCGGAGAAATCCGGTAACCCGATCACGGCCCACATCCGCCCGGTGCGGCCCGCGTCGCGGCGGTAAGAATAGAAGTCTCCTTCGGTCGAGCAACGCCCGCTGACCCAGAGGTGCTCGGGGTTTAGACCCGCCGCGAGCAGCACCGCCCGGTTCGCCCCGGCGAGGTCGAGGTGGGGACCGCCCGGCTGCGCCAGCACGAAGTCACCCAGCCCGGCGTCCTGAAACTGCCGGGCCACGTCTCTCCCCACTGCGTACCGCTCGCCGCAGATGCCGGGGCCGACGGCGGCGCGAATCCGGGCGGGGTCAGCCCCCCGCTCCACCATCGCCTCCACCGTCCGGGCGGCGATCTGGCCCAGCGTGCCGCGCCAGCCCGCGTGCGCGGCGCCGACCACCCCGGCGGCCTCGTCCGCGAGGAGGATGGGGTAGCAGTCGGCGGTCCCGATGGCGAGGAGCAGCCCCCGCTCGGTGCTGACCAGCGCGTCACCGTCCTGCACGCCGGGGCGCGCCTCGCGCACGTCGGTGCCGTGAATCTGGTTCAGGCGGGCCACCCGCGAGGGCGCGAAGCCCAGGGCCTCGGCCACCCGGCGGCGGTTTTCGGCCACCGCCTGCGGATCATCCTCGCGGTCGTCGAGGTTCAGGCCTGCATAGGCCCCCAGCGACACACCGCCCGTCCGCGTGGTGAACGCGTGGGGCAGCGGGAGGGCGGGGGAACGCAAGAGCATCAGGGGGTCAGTATCGGGGCGCATGTCTCACCGAAGTCTGACGGGTGTACCCCCGGCGGGGGTGTGGAGGGGGCGGAGAAGCCGCCAGCTCTCAGCGGCCAGCCGAGAGGCTTGGTGTGGTTGGGGTGACTCGGTGGCCCCCTCACCCCTTGCTCCGCAAGGCCCTCTCCCACGGGGGGAGAGAGGATAACCTCGCTTTTGCGCTTGCCCTCTCTTCCCTATGTCAGCCGATCTCAGCGTTTCTGTCCCCGGCCAGCGTGCCATGCTGAGGCCGATGAAGGCTTCCCCCCTCGTGCTACGCCTGAGAGTGCTGGTCTACGGGCTTCTCGCAAGCGGCGCGGGCATCGTTGGGGGGCTGTACACCTGGGTGACCGTTGGGGCACTCATGGGCAAAGTCGACCCTGACGTCCAGCCTCTCTGGCCCCTCGCCCTGCTGACCGCGCTGCTGGGCTGGGTCTTCTGCTTCGGACTGGCCCGGCTCGCCCGTCGGGACTTCCGGCGGCCCCGCTAGACGCCCCAGCCTGCCCACTTTCCCTCTCTTTGCACCCACTCCAACCCTCACCCCCGCCGCGTTGCTACAGTCCCCCCCATGAGTCTGACGATTGACCTCTCCGGCAAAACGGCCCTGGTGATGGGCGTGGCGAACGCCCGCAGCCTGGGCTGGGCCATCGCCGAACCCCTCCTCCAGGCCGGGTGCCGCGTGGGCTTTTCCTACCAGGGGGAGCGCCTGAAGGGCGAACTCGACAAGCTGCTCGCGGGCCGCGAAGGCGTGTGGACCCAGCAGGCCGACGCGACCAGTGAGGACGACCTGACGGCGCTGTTCGCCCGCGTCCGCGAGGAATTCGGGCATCTGGACTACCTCGTGCATTCCATCGCCTACGCGCCGCGCCCTGCGATGGAAGGCCGCTTTATCGCCACCACGCCGGAGGACTGGAACACCGCCCTGAATGTCAGCGCCTACACGCTGGTGAGCGCGGCCCGGCACGCCGAGGAACTGCTGCGCCCCGGCGGAAGCATCGTCAGCCTGACCTACCACGCCTCGCAGCAGGTCGTGCCCAAGTACAACGTGATGGGGGTGGCGAAGGCGGCGCTGGAGGCGGCCACCCGCTACCTCGCCGCCGATCTGGGCAAGGCGGACGTGCGCGTCAACACCATCAGCGCCGGGGCGATGCGGACGGTCGCGGCCCGCTCCATCCCCGGCTTCAGCGGCCTGTACGACGAGGCCGGACGCCGCGCCGCCCTGGGCCGCCACGCCACCCCCGAGGAGGTGGGCAAGCTGGCCCTCTTCCTGCTCTCGGACCTGGGCAGCGGCGTGACCGGGCAGACGGTCTATGTGGACGCCGGGGCGAACATCATGACCATGCCGCTGGAGTAGTCCCCCCGCCGCGCCCAGGCTCAACCCTGCTTTACTTCCCACAGTGGCCCCCGGTTCACGCGCTACAGTGGCGGGCGTGACGTGGCTGAAGCCGGTGAGCATCGATGGAGACGCGCAGGCCGCGTATAACGAGTTTCTGCGGAATCTGGAATCCAGGCTCGCGGACCCGGCGACCGACCGCAACGTGGTGGCCCGCGAGGTGCTCGCGCAGGCGATGTACGGGCGCGAGTACGGGCACCTGCTCGCGGACGCGCCCCTCGCGGCCCTGAACCTCGACGCGCGGAACGTGACCTTTGAGGCCGAGTACTACATGGCGACCGACGCGGGGCAGTTCGCCCGCGTCAAGCCGCTGCTGTGGCTGTGGAAGAACCTCGACCTCACGCCCGTGGGGCAGAACCCGGTCCTGGGGATTCCGGTCCGCCGCCTTCTGGCCGGGCACATCTTCCGGCGGGTGGGGCGCGACTTCAAATGCTGGCAGAACGTGGAGTTCTCGGTGGGCTACAACATGGAGGTGGGCGACAACGTGGTCGTTCACCGGCACGTCCTGCTCGACGACATCGGCGGGATCGAGTTGCAGGATGGCGCCTCGGTGAGCGACTACGTGAACATCTACAGCCACACGCACTCGGTCCTCGACGGCCCCGACGTGACCCTGCGCAGGACCGTGATCGGGCGCGGCGCACGCCTCACTTACCACTCCACCATCCTGGCGGGCAGCGTGGTCAGCGACGACGCGATGCTCGCCACCCACGCCCTGCTGCGCGGCGATATTCCGCCCCACGGCATCGCGATGGGCCTGCCCGCCCGCGTGACCCGCTTCAAGGAGCGGCCCCGGCCGGAAGCCTACGTGGTGGACTCGCGCACCCATCCGCGCGACGCGGGGCGCAAGGCCAACCCGCAGTTTCCCGACCCCACGCCCAACCAGACCCGCGTGCCGGGAGACGGCGACCGCTAAGCCCGCGCCGTGACCCTGCCCGGTGCCCACCGTGAGGCGGTCTGGACGCGGCTGATGCGCGAGCGGGCCTGCGCGTACCCGCTGCCGCCGCACGGGCACCATCCCAATTTCATCGGGGCCGCCCAGGCGGCGCGGTCGCTGCTCTCGCACCCGGAGGTCGCCGGGCACCGCGCCCTGATCGTGGGCGGGGACCGGGTGCTGTACCCGCTGCGCAAGCTCGCGCTGGCCTCGGGCCTGACCCTCTACGTCCCGCACCAGACGCGGGAAGGGTGGTACTGGCGCCTGACTGACCCGGCCGGGGCGCAGCTCCGGGCCATGCCCCGCGTGGGCGAGCCGAGGCTGCATCCGGAGGGGGCGCAGGCCGCCGTCCTCGCCTGCGTCGCCGTGGACCGCGCGGGTGGGCGGCTGGGCAAGGGCTTCGGCTGGGGGGCACGGGGCCTGGGCCTCGGCGTGCCCGAGTACACGCTGGCGCACCCGCTGATGCTGGCGGCTACCTTGCCCTGCCCGCCGGACTCGCGGGTGGGGCTGATCGGGATGCCGGAAAGGGTGCTGGGTGCTTCGGCGCAGACGGGCCAGCAAACTCTAGACTGAGTTCATGACCAAGCGCAGCAAAGTGTTCGTGCCCGCCGTCGTCACCGTGGCGACGGTCGGGGTGGCCGCCGGGGCCGCCTACGTGGCCCGGTACCGCAAGGACGACGTGAAGGAACTGTTCGTGGCGCAGGCGCTGGAGCGCCCCGCCGCCCGCCAGAGCTACGCCGAACTTGCCCAGGGGCTGGAGCGCTCCGGCATCGCCCTCTTCCAGCGGGCGGGCCGCGCCGCCGACACCCAGGCCAACCGGGCCGTGCTGACCCACATCATCGGCATCGAGCGCTGGGGCCAGGAGCGGCTGCGCGTGGCGCTGGGCGAGCGCGAGTTCGTGCGCGACGAGCACCACCCCTACAAGCCCGGCGCGGGCGTCTCGCTGCGCGAGTTGCAGGACCTCCTCTCCCAGACCCGCTCGCGGACGGTGGACCTCGCTCGGCGCCTGAACGCCTCGCCACCCGAGGGGGGCACCACGGTCGAGCACAACGGGCTGGGGCCGCTGACGCCCAAGGGCTGGTTGCGCTACCTGGCCCAGCACGCGGACGTGGAAAGTCGCCGGGTGCGCGGGGCCAAGGAAGCCAAGGCCCTGGGCGAGTGACCCTGCCCACCCTCTGGACGGTCGGCTACGAGGGGGCCGACCCAGACGCCTTTCTCGCCACCCTGGAGGCGGCGGGCGTGACCCTGCTCGCCGACACCCGTGAGCGGGCGCAGAGCCGCCGCCGGGGCTACAGCAAGACCGCACTCGCGCAGGCGCTGGCGGACCGGGGCATCGGCTACCGCCACCTGCAGGCGCTGGGGACGCCGCCCCCGGTGCGCAAGGCGTACAAGCTCGACCACGATTTCCGCGCCATGGAGGCGGCCTACACCCTGCACCTCGCCACCCAGGGGGAGGCGCTGGAGGAGCTGGGCAACCTCGCCGCGCGGGAGCGGGTGGTCCTGCTGTGCTACGAGGCGGACCCCGCCGAGTGTCACCGCTCCCTGATTGCCCGCCGCCTCCAGGCGCTGGGGCTGGTGGGCGAGGTGGTGGACCTCGACATTCCGGGGTGCAGGCCGACGTAGTGGAGCGCCGTAGAAAGCTGTAAGACCCCCTCCCCTACCCTGGGCGGCGATGAGCGTGCTGCAAGCCCTGTTGGGCGTGATCGTGAAGGCCGGGGCCAGTGACATCCACCTGCGGGCCGGGAGTGCCCCTGCCGCGCGAGTCAGCGGCGAGATCGTGCGCTTCGGCGAAGACCGCCTGCTGCCCGAACATATCGAAGCCTTTGCCCGCGAGATGATGGGGCGCCCCGGCCTGTGGGACGACTTTCTGACCCGCCGCGACGCCGACTTCGCCTACGGGGTGCCCGGCGTGGCCCGCTTCCGGGTCAATGCCTACTACCAGCGCGGCACGGTGGGCCTGATCATGCGCGTGATCGAGGACAAGCCGATTCCCGGCTTCGCGGACCTCGGCCTGCCGGTGGGCACCTTCGAGGAACTCGCGGGCCACGAGCGCGGCCTGGTGCTCGTGACCGGGCCGACCGGGTCAGGCAAGACGACCACCCTGGCCTCGCTGCTCGACCACATCAACGCCACCCAGCCGGTCAACATCGTGACGCTCGAAGACCCCATCGAGGTGCTGCACCGCGACAAGCGGGCGCTCGTCTCGCAGCGCGAGCTGGGCACCGACACGCTGAGCTTCGCGGCAGGGCTGCGGGCCGCGATGCGCCAGGACCCCGACGTGATCCTGATCGGCGAGATGCGCGACAAGGAGACGGTGGAAGCCGCGCTCTCGGCGGCGCAGACGGGGCACCTCGTCTTCTCGACCCTGCACACCCAGGACGCGATTCGCACGGTGAACCGCATCATCGACTTTTTCGCCCCGCATGAGCGCGACCAGATTCGGCTGGGGCTGTCCGAAAGCCTCGTCGGGGTGGTCAGCCAGCGGCTGCTGCCGCGCAAGGGCGGCGGGCGGGTGCTGGGCATGGAGATTCTGCTGGGCACGCCTACCGTCCGCGAGTGCGTCAAGGACCCCGAGCGCACCGACGAGATCAAACAGGCCCTCTTGGAAGGCGGCGCACGCGGGATGCACACCTTCGACCAGCACCTTGCCAAGCTCGTCAGCGAAGGCCTGATGACCGAGGAAGACGCCATGCAGACCGCCACCAGCCCGCACGAGCTGAAGATCATGCTGATGAAGGCGCAGTTCGCCTAAGCCCCAGCACGAAGACCCGGCACGCCCACTGTCAGGGCGTGCCGGGTTCACATGGAGGTAATCAGTAGGGGGGCCGCACCGCCCGGCGCAGCACCGACGCGGGCGTCTCGCGGACGGTGCGGTCCACCCCCGCCACCGGGGAGCGGTAGATCAGTTCGGAGACGGGGCTGCGCTGCTCGTCCAGCGCGTGGCACACCTGCCGCGCGAGCGAGCGCCACAGCACCAGCGTGCAGCCCAGGACCAGCAACAATCCCACCAGCACGGCGATCATGGGCTGAAGCTGGCCCGCCACCACGCCGTCGAAGTCGGTGATGAAGTACTCGGCCGTGGTCACCCGGAACAGGGTCGCGGGCAGCATCCACAGTCCTAGCCCCAGCAGCAGCGCGGCGGCGTATTTCAGGGGCGAGGTCGCGTTCCGCAAGGCCCGGTGCAGCGCCCCCGAGGGTCCGGGCTGCCGCTGCCACGGCCCTACCCGGCCCGCCCAGCGCGACAGTCCCCCGAAGCCCAGCCACAGCAGGCCCAGCAGCGGCCCGGTCAGGCTGACCGCCAGCACCACCGTGATGAAGGCGTACAGCCCGGCGGGCAGCAGTTGCATGGTGGGCTGCGGCTGCCCCATCGCCCAGAGCCGCAGGCCTACGACGGCCAGCACGCCCAGCCCCAGCGCCCAGCGAAAGCCCTGAGTCGCGCCGATAAAGGCCCGCCGTGCCGCCGCATCGTCCCGATTCGGTAACCCCGCCGCCCATGCCCGGAAGCCCAGCAGCCCCAGCGCGAGCAGCCCCACGAGCAGGCCCAGGGTGATCTCAAAAGCAAGGTGCGGCAGAATCCGGGCCAGGTGCAGGGCGGGAATGCCAATCTCCCGCGTGTCCTCCGGCATTCCGGCCCACGCCCGCAGCAGGAAGAACACCAACGCGCCGCACACCGCGAACAGGGCGAGGGCAGCGGCGGCCAGCACTCGCAGGGCCAGGTCCTGACGCGGCGTCAGCAGGGTTGTCATGGTGGAAGAAGGGTATACCGTCCCGGAGGGGGGCGTGAGCAAGGATGCCGAGCGGCCCCCAACCTAGGCCTGCATTCCCCGCCCCTTGTTCATCCACGCGGGCGGCTTGGGCGCGAAGCGGCCCAGGATGGTGCCCTGGTCGTAGGCGAGGTAGGCGTCGGCCCAGGGGAAGGTCTGGTTCAGCACCCGGATGGCGTCGGGGCTGCCCATATTGTGGTCGAGCTGGTAGAGCACGAACTGTTCAGGCGTTTCCAGCCGCAGGTAGGTCGGCATGGCCCCGGCGTGCTCGTCCAGCACGCTCTGGAATTCGCCCACCGCGTCGGGCGTGGCCGTCTCCAGGTCGATGGTCACGTACATGACCTTGGGCACCTCGGCGAGCTGCTCGATGCTCACGACCTCCTCCGCGATGGCCCGCAGGCCGCCGTCCTCGGACTCGAGTTCCACGATCACCAGGGCAGGCGTGTCGTTGACCAGCTTCTCCTGAATGCGGTCGTAGGCGCGGGAAAAGGCCACCAGCTCGGTCTGTCCCGACTCGTCCGCGAGGATGAAACGGGCCATCATGCCGCCCGACTTGGTGGGCTTCTTGACCACGCTCTCGATCATGCCCGCGAGCACCGCCTTGACCCGCTTGCCCGGCGCGACGTTCTGGGTGGTGAACCAGGCGTCGAGGTCCGAGATGCGGCAGCTCGCGGCCTCGCGCAGCCCCTCGTGCTGCTCCAGCGGGTGCCCGGAGATGTAGAGGCCCAGCGATTCTTTCTCGACGGCGAGGCGCTGGAGGTCGGTGTAAGGCTCGACGCCTGACTTGAGCTTCGGCTCGGGCGCCGTCTCGCTCATGCCGAACAGGGCGTCCATGCCGCTGTTCGCCATCGCCGCCGCGCCCTGCGCCCAGGCCATCGCTTCTTCCAGGCTCTCGGAGAGCTGCCGCCGCTCCCCGAAGCGGTCGAAGGCCCCCGACTTGATCAGCGACTCCATCGCCTTGCGGTTGCAGACCTTGTTGCCCAGGCGGGAGCAGAAGTCGGCGAGGGACTTGTAAGGGCCGCCCCGCTCGCGTTCCTCCAGAATCCGCTGTACCGCCGCCTCGCCCAGCCCCTTGATCGCGTACAGGCCGAACAGAATCTCCTCGCCCTGCACCGCGAAGTCGGGCGCCGAGCGGTTGATGTCGGGCGGCAGCACCCGCACGTCCATCTTGCGGGCGTCGGAGACATACTCGGCCACCTTGTCGGAGTCGCGGCGCTCGACGGTCAGCAGCGCGGCCATGAACTCGACCGGGTAGTTGGCCTTCAGCCACGCGGTCTGGTAGGTGATGACCCCGTAGGCGGCCGAGTGCGACTTGTTGAACCCGTAGTTGGCAAAGGCGTCCAGCAGGTCGAAGAGGCGGTTGCCCTCGTCCTCGGGCACGCCGTTTTCCCTGGCCCCGGTGACGAAGATCTGCCGCTGGCGTTTCATCTCCTCGGCGTCCTTCTTGCCCATCGCCCGGCGCAGCAGGTCGGCCCCACCCAGCGAGAACCCGGCGACCTCGGAGGCGATCTGCATGATCTGTTCCTGGTAGACGGGGATGCCGTAGGTTTCCGCCAGGATCTTTTCCAGCCATTTCGCGCTGTTGGGAAAGCCGTCCTTGACGTAATCCACTTCCTCGACGCCGTGGTGACGCCGCACGTAGGTGGGGATGTTCTCCATCGGGCCGGGGCGGTACAGGGCCGAGAGCGCGATGATGTCCGCGAGGCGGCGGGGCTTGAGGCGGCGCGAGGCGTCCGCGATGCCCGCCCCTTCGAGCTGGAAAACGCCCTTGGTGTCGCCCCGGCTCATCAGCTCGTAGGTCCGGGCGTCGTCGAAGGGAATCGCGTCGAAGTCGATCTCGATGCCCTTCGACTCGCGCATGATGCGCTTGGCTTCATCGAGGAAGGACAGCGTGCGCAGCCCCAGGAAGTCCATCTTAATCAGGCCGATGTCCTCCACGGCCTTCATGTCGTACTGGCAGACCATCCCCTCGCCGGAGGTGTCGCGCATGACGGGCACGAGGTCGGTCAATTGCGTTTTGCCAATTACCACGCCCGCCGCGTGGACCGAGGCGTGGCGGGTCAGGCCTTCGAGCTTCTGCGCGAACTCGTAGGCTTCGAGCAGTTGCGCGTCCTCCGCGAGCATCTGCTGGATGTCCGGCACGGCCTCCCGCGCCTGCTCCAGCGAGTACGACTTGCCGAACTTGATGGGGATCAGCTTGGAAACCTTGTCCACCTTGGCGTATTCCAGGCCCATCACGCGGGCCACGTCCTTGAGGCACGCCTTGGACGCCATCGTCCCGAAGGTGGCGATCTGGGCGACCTTGTCGTCGCCGTACTTCTGCTGCACGTAGCCGATCACCTCGCCGCGCCGCGCATCGTTGAAGTCGATGTCGAAGTCGGGCATGGAGATGCGGTCGGGATTCAGGAAGCGCTCGAACAACAACTCGAACTCCAGGGGATCGAGGTTGGTGATGCGGATGGCGTAGGCGACGAGCGACCCCGCGCCCGACCCACGCCCCGGTCCCACCGAGATGCCCTGGTCCTTGGCCCAGTTGATGTAGTCCGCGACGATCAGGAAATAGTCGGGGAACCCCATGTTGTTGATCACCGAGAGTTCGTACTCGGCCCGGCGCAGGATGACGAGGGCGTGGGTATGGTGCGCCTTCGTGGTCTCCTCCCCGTCCGCTGCGGGATCGAGTTCGATGGCCGTGTCGCTGTCCCCCTGGCGGGCCTTGCGGCAGTCCTCGGGGGCGTAAGGGGGCAGCTTCCCGGCCTCGGCCTCGGCTTCCATGACCTCCAGCGCGGGGTATTTGGTGTACTTTTCGCCCGCCGCCTTGCCCCGCGCCTCCCACTCGCTGCCCATGAAAGCGAGCAGGGTGAACAGCGTTTCGAGGTCGCAGGTCGTGGCGTCGCAGTCCTTCACACGGTCAAGGACTTTCGCCCGGTCCTCCGGCCCCAGCGCCTCCAGCGAGCGCAGGGCGTAGTCGCGCAGCAGGCCCTCGGTCGCGTGGGCCGGGTAGCGCTTGACCGTGCCCCGGTAGGTCTGCACCCGCAGTTCCTCGGCCATCGTGCGGCCTTCCGGGATAGGCAGGGCGGGCATCTGGTACTGCCGCTTCTTGCCGACCGGCAGGTCCACGTTGCAGATGGACGCGATATAGGCCGTGTTGTCGAACGGCTCCTCGCCCCACTCGGAGACGGGGAGGGCCGCCTGCATCTCGTCGAGGCCCTTCACGTAGAACTCGTCACAGGGGAACTTGAAACGGTTCTCGTCGGCCAGGGTCGCCTTGGTCTGGATGGCGAGCAGCGTCTCGTGGGCGGTCGCGTCGGTCTTCTTGACGTAGTGGCCGTCGTTCGTGGCGACCATCCCGATGCCGAGTTCCTGCGCCCAGGCCCTCAGGATGGGGTTGTTCCTCTTCTGCTCGGGCAGGCCGTGGTCCTGAATCTCGATGAAGTAGTTCTCCCCGAAAAGGTCGCGGTACCACAAGAGTCGCTGTCTCGCGTCGTCCTCGCGCCCCTGAAGCAGAAGCTGCTGCACCTCCGACCCCAGGCAGCCGGAAAAGGCGATGACCCCCTTGTGGTGCTCCTGCAAGAGTTCGTGGTCGATGCGGGGCTTGTAGTAGTACCCCTCGGTGTAGCCGCGCGAGCTGAGGCGGCAGAGGTTCTGGTAGCCCTCGAAGTCGCGGGCGAGCAGGGTCAGGTGGAAGATGCCCTTTTCCCCGTCCTGGCCGCGCGTGCGGTCGCGGCGGGTTCCCAGGCCCGGCACCACGTAGGCCTCGTAGCCGATGATGGGCTTGACGCCCATGCCGGTCGCGTAGTTGTAGAAGTGCACCGCGCCGTGCATGTTGCCGTGGTCGGTCATGGCGAGTGCCGGTTCGCACCCCTCGGGCGTGACCTCCTTGGCCCACTTGAGCAGGTCTTTCAGTTTCGCCGCGCCGTCCAGCAGGCTGTACTGGGTGTGCTGGTGCAGGTGCGCGAACTTCTTGGGTCCGCAGCAGGAGCCGTCCGGCAGGTGAATGTGCGGTTGAGCAGCGTCGGCGGCGGTCATGTCCAGAGTCTAGGCCGGACCTCTCCTGCGGGTCAGTGGTGCCCGGCCTTGACGGCCAGAAGCGGCCGGGGCTCACCCTCATGAGCTGAAAAGGTCGCGCTTCTCACTCTTAAGTATTACAGTAGGCGCACACATGAAGCCGCATACCATCTTCCTCTCATCCGTCTTGTGGTGCGGTGTGGCGGGGTGCTGGGCGGGGGCGCAGACCGACCCCTTTCAGCGAACGGCCCCGGCCCAGTCTTTGCCCAACCTGCGGGCCGCCGGGGGACCAAGTTCCCCCGCAGAGGCGCCCCGCCCGGCGGCGACAGCAGCTCCTGCCGCGACCCCAAAGGCTCCGGCAGCAACCGAGGCAACCTTCGGCAACCCGCGCACGAGCAGCGACGGCTCGCAGACGCGGGTGGTCTTCGACCTGACGCCGGGCGTGTCGTATACGCTCAACCCCACGTTCGGGGGACTGCGGCTGGACGTGAAGGGCGCCCGCGTGATGCCCGCCGTGACCACCCGGCTGGGGGCCAGCGTGAGCGAATACCGGGCCGGAAACAGCTCGGTGACCCTGTTCACCCCCTTTCCGCTCTCGCTGACGGACGGCTGGCGGGCCAGCGAGGCGACCCTGGCCTCCGGGTCGCGGGTGCTGATCCTGGAGTTCGGGCCGACCCTCTCGGGCGGGGCGAGCGCGTCCCTGAAAGCCTTGGTCCGCACGGCGACCACGCCCGCCACGCCCGCGCTGGCGCTGACGGCCACCCCCCCCGTGCCCAAGGCTTTGGCCGAACAACTGCCGCCCGGCGACGCGATTGCCCCCGCGAACCGGGCGGCGCTGCCGTCACCCCCCGCCCTGCCCGGCCACGATCCGAACAAGCCCAGTGCGCTGGCGGGCCGGGTCAGCCCTGGGGCGTCGGCGGGCACGGCGCTGGGCGCCCCCCGTGTGGGCAAGAATCCGGGCCTGACCCGCATCGTGCTGGACCTGCCGCCGGGCACAACCTACCGCCTGATTCCCGGCGGGGTGGGCCTGCGGGTGGAACTGACCGGGGTGACGGCGGCGGCCCTGAGCGCCCAGAATGTCAGCCCCGAGGTGCGCGGCTGGCGCTACGAGCCGAGCGCGAACGGGGTCACGGTGACGCTGCTGACCGGCACGCCCCTCACCGAGCGCAGCGGCTGGCGGGCGCTGCTGGTGCCGCCGCTGGAAGGCAGCACGCTCTCGCGGCTGGCGATCGACCTCTCCCCCGCGCTCGCCAACCTGACGCCGCTGACCCCGCGCGAGAAGGTGGTCGCGGCGGTGCCCGCCACTCCGGTGAGCCGGGGCACGGCGCTGCTGGCCCTCAGCACCAGCCTGGTGCAGCCGCGCGTGGTAATCGACGCCGGGCACGGGGGCAAGGACCCCGGCGCGGTCGGCTCGGTCGTCGAGAAGCAGGTCACGCTGGACGTGGCGCTGCGGGTGCGCGACCTGCTGCGGGCGGCGGGGGTGGACGTGGTGCTGACCCGCGACAGCGACCGCGAATTGCACCCCACCAAGAGCACCGACCTCGACCTGCGGGCCGGGGTGGGCCGGGCGGCGGGCACCCAACTGTTCGTGAGCATCCACGTCAACGCGATGGACGCGAGCACCGCCCTGCGCGGCTACGGCATCGAGACGTGGTGGAACGGCAACCACCCGCTGTCGAGTTCGCTGGCGGGCCTGCTGCAACAGCATATGGTCGAGGCGACCGGGGCCTACTCGCGCGGCCTGCGCAGCAACCGCTCGCTCGCCGTGCTGCGCGAGAGCCGCATTCCCGCCGCCCTGGTGGAGATCGGCTACGCTAGCCACCCGGTCGACGGCCTGAACCTCAAGGACACCAACTACCTCGACCGGGTGGCGCTCGGCATCGCCCAGGGCATCCGCGCGGCGCTGGTGGGCGGCGTCTCGGCGAGCGGCCGGGTCGGCGGCAACTAGGCCCCAACGCGAGGGACCCCGCACGGCTGGCGGGGTCCCTCGCGTTGGTCCGGTTCAGTCGCGTTCGCGCTCGCGCTCGGCGTTGAGCTGGGCCTGAAGCTGGGCCTGCCGCTGGCGCACGTAATCCTGGTGGAAGCGGGACTCGTCCATCAGCTCGGTGCCCACCGTGAGCTTGCCGGTGGCGAGTTCGCGCATGGCGAGCGTGACGAGGTTACGGGTGCGTGCCCGCTGCTCGTTCGAGACGACGCTGGGCGCCCCGGAGCGCAGTTGCAGCGCCCGCTTAGCGGTCACGACCGACAGGCGGTACTTGCTGTCGGTGAGGGAAAGAAGCTTGTCGATATCTTGCTCGGCCATGTGGAAAACCCCTTTCATCCGGCCTCCGCCCTGGTGGGGGCGGGAGGAGCCGGGCATCCGGCCTGCCCCTGGTGGGCTGGCGTCACTCAGCCGCTCAGTCTAGCCCACCGGAGCGGAGGAATGCGGAGATCAACAAAAAGCCCCGCACCAAGGCGGGACTTCTCTCTGGAGCCAGAGGTCGGATTTGAACCGACGACCTACTGATTACGAATCAGTTGCTCTACCCCTGAGCTACACTGGCGCGGCAAAAATGCTGCACGCACAAGGGTAGACGATGGCCCCGGCCTTGTCAAACGCCCCTTACCCCAGCGCCTTGACCTCGGTCCGGAGGGTGTCGAGCCGTGCCCGCAATTCGGCGGCGCGGGTGCGGGCGGCCTCCAGCCGGATCTGCTCCTGCGCGGTAAAGCGGGTGTAGGGGCTGATCGCGTCGCGCAGCCGGGCGTCGGCCCGCTCCTGCTCGCGCTCGTACTCGCGCCGGATGATCTGTCCCAGGGCTTCGCGCAACCCCTCCACCTTCTGACGGAGCTGGCGGTGGGCTTGCAGGCGCTTGTTGGGCAGCACGAAGAGGCCCAGGCTCCCCAGCGTCAGCCCGGCGAGGATGCCCCCGGTAAAGTCCAGCGCCGACGCCCCCACGAGCGCCCCGATCCCCGCGCCGAGGCCGATGCCCCCCGCGAGGCCGCCCACCGCCCCCTTGAGGGCGTCCTCCGCGTCACGTGAGAGCTGGCGGGCGAGTTCCTGCTCGGTGGTCGTCTCGAGGTGCTGGCGGGCGCTCCCCGCGATGCCCTCCAGCAGCGCTCCCCGGTCGTAGGAGAAACGGGTGCGGGCCACCTCGCCTTGGGGCTGGCGGCGAATCAGGAAGGCCTGCACGTCCTCCCAGAAGTGCAGGTTGGCTTCCACGAAGCGGTCGATCATGGTGCCGAACTGCCGGTCGATGGCCTCCGGGAGGTCGGCCACCGCCTCGCGCCGGAAGCCCTCCTCCAGCTCCCGGCTGTTCATCAGGCCGCGCAGGTTGGAAAAGCGCAGCTTGTCGTCGATGAAACGGTCGGCCCGCACCTCGAACTCGCCCAGCAGGCGGCCCAAGCGGTTGAGTTGGCCGTCGAGTTCACCCAGCATCGTTTCCCGGTGGCGCTCGCGCTGCGCTTCGAGGTCGCGCAGGATGGCAAGGTCCTCGGTGAGGGTCTTGCGGGCGGCCTCGGCCCGCGTCTCCTCACCACTCAGGATCTCGGCGGCGGTCGAGAGCGGGCTTTGCAGCTTGAGGCGGGTGCGCTCGGTCTCCGAGAGGCGGGCCTGGAGGGCGTCCCGCAGCGCCCGGAAGCCCGCGTCGCCGCCGCGCTGCTCGGCCCGCGCACTGATCAGAAAGACGGGCGGGGTCAGGCCCAGCACGCCCCGCGCCCCCGCTTCCACGAACTGCCGCACCTGCTCGCGCTGCCCTTCCGTCTCCAGCAGGTCCGCCTTGTTCACGACCAGCACCACGCTGCGCCCCCAGCGGGCGGCGAGGCCCAGGAACTGCCGCTCGGACTCGGTGAAGGGCCGGTCGGCGGAGGTCAGGAACAGCACGAGGTCGGCGCGGGGCAGGAAGCCCTCGGTCAAGGCCTGGTGCTGGCGGATGATCGCGTTCGTGCCGGGCGTGTCCACCAGCGCTACCCCCTCCAGGCTGGGCAGGGGGTAGGTCAGGCGGCTCACGAAGGGGTCGCGGGTGGGTTCCATCTCGCCGGGGCGGTCGCCGTGCACCAGCACGTAGATGCGGTCGGTGGTGGGTGTGACGCCCTCGGGGAGCACCGCCGCGCCCAGCAGCGCGTTCACGAAGCTGCTTTTGCCCGCGTTGAACTCGCCCACGACCACCAGCAGGAAGCTCTCGTCCAGCGAGCGCACGGCGCCCCGCGCGTACTCGACGGCCTCCGGGGGCGCTCCCTGCGTCTCCAGAAAAGCCTGGAGGTCAGCGAGGAGCGCCCGCTCGCGGGAGAGGAGGTCTTGCACGGCAGCGGTCACGAGCATGGCGTCAGGGTACCCGCCGCCGCAGGGCGCGGGTCTTGCGAAATCCTGTAGGTCATGGCCCCCAGGTGAAGCTCCCTTCACCCCCCTCGGGCGCGGTCCTCCTCTGGGGTGGGCAGACTGGGGGCAATTCCCACAGGAGGTAGCCCCCATGACCGGACCCTACGACCGACCGCCCATGCCCGCCACCGAACCCACCGACACCCCTGCGCCCCTGCCCGAGCGGATGCCCGGCGGCGACGACACCGGTCCGATCATGGATCCCCCCATGAACCCGGACCTGCCGGGGATGCCCGAGCCGGACCCGACAGGCAATCCGGACACGCCGGGGCTGCCCAGCCCGACACCGATGCCTGCGATGTGAAGCCGACATCCGAGCCGCCGACTTGCTCAGGTCGGCGGCTTTGCCGTGCTGTTCAGGAGGGCAACAATGTATGCCCCTGCTCGCGCAGCCAGCGCCGCCACTGGGCATGCTCGGGCATCCGGCAGGCGACATGCGCCCAGTAGCGGGGCGAGTGGTTGAGTTCCAGCAGGTGCGCGGCCTCGTGCAGGGCGACGTAGCGGGCGACTTCCTGGGGAGCGCGGCTGAGCGCCCAGTGCAGCCGGATGTCGCCGCGCGAGGTGCAACTGCCCCAGCGGGTGCGGGCACCGCTCAGGGCCACCCGTCCGAGCCGGTCCCTGGCCCCCAACGCCTCCGCGTATTCCTCCACCCAGGCGCGGAAGAGGGGAAGGGCAGCGGCGCGACTCCACCCCTCCAGGCTCGCGGCAAGGTCCGGACCGGCTGGCAGACGCAACTCGTCGCCCAGCCGCTCCGCCTGACGCAAACCGGGCACCAGCCGCAGGGTCAGCGTCTCGCCCAGGAAGGGGTAGGGGGAGCCGTCCTGCCACGGTGCCGGGGGGGACTGACGCGCCGCGAAGGTCCGCAGATGCCGCTCGGCCCACTCGCGGCGGGACTCCACGAAGGCGGAGAGCGTTTCCTTCGGTGTGCGGGCGGGCGCGTGCAGCACGACCTCGCCGGGGCGGACCTGCAAGGCCAGCGTGCGGCGGCGGGCGCTGCGGCGCAGTTGCACCGGAACGCCCCCGACCGTCCACGGGGGGGCAAGTCGGGGGCGCGGCATGGCCTCTGTTATAGCTGGTTGTAGTCCCGGTTGAAGGTGTCGCACTGGTTGGGATCGCCGCTCTTGAAGCCGGTCATGAACCAGTTCACCCGCTGCTGGCTGCTGCCGTGGGTAAAGGAGTCGGGCACCACGTAGCCCCGGCTCTGGCGCTGCAGGGTGTCGTCTCCGATCGCCGCCGCCGTGTTCACGGCCTCGCGCACGTCCTCCTGGGTCAGGTTGGCGAGGCTGGACACCTGATTGCCCCACACCCCGGCGAAGCAGTCGGCCTGGAGTTCCAGGCGCACCCCATAGCTGTTCGCCTCGGCCTCGGTGCGGGCGCCCTGCTGTGCCCGGGTGACCTGATCGGCGATGCCGAGTTCGTTCTGGACATGGTGCCCGACCTCGTGCGCGATCACGTAGGAGTAGGCGAAGTCGCCGCCGCCGCCAAGCTGCCGGTCCATCTGCGCGAAAAAGGCGGTGTCGATGTAGATCTTGTTGTCCAGGGGGCAGTAGAAGGGGCCGGTCGCGCTCGTCCCCTGGCCGCAGGCGGTGGGCACCGAGCCCCGGAAGGACACCAGGATGGGCTTGGTGTAGGTGCGCGCCGCCTGCTGGAAGACGCCGCTCCAGACCTCGTTGGTGCTGCCCAGAATCCGGTCGAGGAACTCATATTCTTCGGTTTCGCCCGCCGTGCCCGGCTGGGTCTGGGGTTGGGTCTGCGCTGGCGGGGCCTGGGTGCCGCCCGTGATCACGCTGGGGTCGACCCCGAAGAACATGGCGATCAGGGCGATGATCAGGCCACCGATCCCGCCGCCCACCGCGAGGCCACCGCCCGGCAAACCACCGCCACCCGTTTGCACTCCGCCGCCGCTGCGGGGAAGGTTTCTCCAGTCCATGTCCAGCCTCCTTCGCTGCGCCCGCTGCCCCAGCGCGGCCCGGATGCGGGCCGTCCTCGGCTCCTTCGTGGCTCAGGGGGCATTGTAGGAGTCCCCCCGTGAGCGGGTCTTGACCAAGCCATAGGAAAAGGGGCGGAGGGCTCCTGTTTCCCCTCCACCCCCTCCCCTGCCCCGCGCTCAGTCGGCGGCGGGCACGGCGCCCAGCGGCACGGGCGCGGGCGGCGCGGCCCGGCGGCGCTCGAAGAAGTAGAAGACGGCGGGCACCACGAAGAAGGTGAGCAGCGTGGACGTGATCACCCCGCCCAGAATCACGATGCCCAGGCCCCGGCGGAACTCGGCGCCGTCGCCCTGCCCCAGCACCAGCGGAATGCTGATCACCAGCACCGTCAGCGTGGTCATGAGGATGGGCCGGAAGCGCAACTCGGCGGCCTCGATCAGCGCCTCACGCAGCGGCAGCGAGCGCATCCGCTCGGTCACGAATTCGAGGTACAGGATCGAGTTCTTGGTGGAGAGCCCGAGCAGAATCACCATGCCCAGCACCGTGATCACGTCGAGGTCCACCCCGAACAGCGCCAGCGTCCACAGTGCCCCCACGATGGCGAGCGGCACCGGCAGCAACAGGTAAATGGGGTAGCGGAATGAGTTGAACTGCGACCCGAGCACGAGGTAGGTCAGCAGCACCGCGAGAAGGAGCACCACCGGGCCATAGAACACGAGGTCTTCCGTCAGCCCCGCCGTCCCGAAGGAGGACGCGTTGCCCAGCGTCACCCCGTCCGTCAGGAGGCCCGCCGCCTCCGCCCGGTCGAGGAGCGTCTGCTGGTAGGCGAAGGCGTTGGGACCGCCGGGCACGAGGTCGATGTCGAGGCTGGCCGTATACGCCTTGTTCAGGCGGCTGAGGGTGGCCGGGGCCTGCCGGGTCTGGAAAGAGCCGAGGGCCGAGAGCGGCACGTTGGCCCCCAGGGCGGGCGCGAAGACGGTCTGGTCGAGCAGGCTCTCGCCGCCCTGCACCTGCGCGGGGTCGAGGCGCACCACGATGTCCACGCTGCGGTCGCCGTCGCGGAGTCTCCCCGCCACGCTGCCGTCGTTGTAGGTCCGCAGGGCCTGCGCCACGTCGGAAACGGTCAGGCCGGTGCCCGCCAGCCGCGCGGGGTCGGGCACGAAGGTGCGCTCCTGCCGGGTGGCCGAGAGGCTGCTTTCCAGCGAGGCGATGTTGGGGTCAGCCCCGAGCAGCCGCACCAGCTCCCGGTTGCGTTCCACCAGCAGCGCCTGATTGGGCGCGGTCAGGGCGAGGCTGAGGTCCGAACTGCCTCCCGGTCCCGCCTGTTGCGAGCTCACCCGCACCTCCGCGCCCGGCACCCCGGCGGCGAGGGCCGAGAGGTCGCGGGCGTAGCTGGCGGTGAGGGCCTCGATGCCGGGGCGCTCCTCACGCGGGGCCAGGGTCACGGTCAGGCTGGCGGTGTTCGCACTCGTGCCGCCCGTCACGCCGCCCGCACCCACGCTGGTCTGCACCAGCCGCACCTCCGGACGGGCCAGCAGGTTCTCCTCCAGCCGGGCAGTCAGGGCGTTCGTGCGCGAGAGTTCGGTGCCGGGGGGCAGTTCGAGGTCAGCGGTCAGGAGGCCGCTGTCACTCTGGGGAACGAAGGCGAACCCGATGTTCCGCAGCGCCAGCGGGGCACTCAGCAGGAAGGCCGCCGCGATCAGCATGACCACCCAGGGCCGCCGCAGCACCCCGCCCACACTGCGGGCGTAGGCGCGGGCGGTCGCCGTGACGCCCCGGTTGGTCCAGCCGTGCAGGGTGCCTGTCAGCGCCTCCAGCACGGCGAGCATCACGCTGAGGAGATAGCGGACCAGGGTGAGCAGCACGGGCGCCAGAAGGGTGGAGAGCACGGCGACGGCGGGCCGCTCCAGCTCCGTCAAGCGGTCGAGGCCCACCCACAGCGCCGCCCCCGCCAGCGCGAGCAGCAGCAGGCCGGAAAGGGTCCGCACCCCCGCCAGCGCCTCGCGGAAAAAGCGCGGCAGCCGCGCCAGCACGCCCGGCACCTGCCGCCAGTCAATGGGCTGCGGGTCGCGGGTGTACGCCATGCGGACGGTGAGGAACAGCAGACTTTCCAGCCAACTCAGCGTAATCGCCGCCGCCAGCCCCAGCCCGAACTGGCTGAAGAACTGGCCCAGGATGCCGGGCATGAACGACAGCGGAATCAGCACCGCGAGCAGCGAGAAGGAGGCCGCCGTGACCGCCGAGAAGACCTCCGAGCCGCCCAGCAGCACGCTGCGCAGGAGGCCGTAACCCATGTCGCGGTAGCGCTGCACGTTCTCGGCCACCACGATGGAGTCGTCCACCACGATGCCGATGGCGACGATGATTGCCAGCAACGAGATGATGTTGAAGGAAAACCCGAACAGGCTGTAGAGCAGCGGGGCAGCGCTGATGGAGATGGGAATGGCGAGGATGACCGCGAAGACCGTGTTCAGCCGCCCCAGGAACAGCAGCACGATGACGCCGACCGCGCCGATGGCGATCAAAAACTCCTTGAAGGTGTCCTCCACCGTCGCGCGGGTGGCGGTCGTGGTGTCACTGGCGAGGGTCAGGCGGTAGCCGTCCGGGAGGGGCTGCTCCTCCAGCGCCCCCGTCACCTCGTCCGCGACGGCCACGCTGTTCGTGCCGCTGGCCTTGCGGACGCTCAGCAGGACGGCGGGCTGCCCGTTCACGCGGGCGTAGCTCGTCGCGCGGGCGGAGGTGTCGCGCACGGTCGCCACGTCCGCGACCCGCAGGCCGGAGGCGGGGTCCACCACGATCCGCTCGACCTCCGCGAGGCTGGTCGGCGTGTTGCGGGTGGAAAAGCCCACCGTGGTGCCGTCCTGGGTGACGCTTCCCGCCGGGAGGTCTAGCGCCGAGGCCTGAATCGCCCCCGCCACCCGCCCCGGCGTGAGGCGGTAGGCCTGGAGCCGGGTGGGGTCGAGCAGCACCTGCACCTGCCGCGCCGGGCCGCCCGACACTGCGACATCGGCCACGCCGGGCACGCGCTCCAGCCGGGGCACCAGCGTGTCCTCGGCGTACGCCGCCACGTCGGGGGCGCGGGCCGAGCCGCCCAGCAGGGCCAGGGTCAGGATCGGGGTGGCGTTGGGGTCGAACTTCTGCACGACCGGCGCGTCCGCCCCGCTCGGCAGCGTGGCGCGGATGGCCGCCACCGCCTGCGAGACGCTGTTGGCCGCCGAGTCGATGTCGGTGCCGTCCGAGAAGGTGATCACCACCGCCGACTGGTTGCTCACGGAAGTCGTGTTGATGTCCACCACCCCGCCCAGGGTGCTCACGGCGGCCTCGACCCGCTGGCTGACCTCGCGGTCCACCTGGTCGGGCGTCGCACCGGGGTAGGCGGTCGAGACGGCGAGGACCGGCACCTCGAAGCTGGGCAGCAGTTCCACCCCCAGCCGGGTCGTCGCCAGCAGCCCGAACAGCACGACCATCACGAAGATGCCGATGGAAAAGACGTAATTGCGAACGCTGAAGCGCACGGCGGGGTGGACGATCGGCTCCGGGGTGCCGTCGGGCAACCTTCCGCGCGGCAGGGTGAATTCGGGGGGTTCGTGGGTGCTCATGACTTCCCTCCGGCGACCCGCACCCGCGCCCCATCCTGAAGGCTGCCGGGCACGGGCGTGACCACCCGCGCCCCGGCGTCCAACCCACGCACGGCGACCTGCCCCCGCGCCTCGGCATCCACCCGGACAGGCACGCGCCGCGCGACGCCGCCCTCCACGACGTAAACCGCACTCTCGCCGCCCTCCACGCTCAGGGCCGACGAGGGCACGAGGACGCCGCCGCCCACCGTCGCCCGGTAGCGCACCTGCGCCGCGCCGCCCACCGGCAGGTCGGCCCCGCCTTCCACCCGCGCGGTCACGGGCACGAGGCGGTCACCCCCCGCCACCCCGCTGACCTCGTTCACGACGGCCACGTAGGTCTGCCCGCCCGCGTCGAGGTTCAGCCGGGTGCCAGGTGCGAGGGCCGCCGCGTCCGCCGGGGTCACGTTGAAGCGGGCCTCGACGTTCCCGGCCTCCACCAGCCGGAAGACCGGGCTGCCCTGCCCCACCGCCTCGCCCACCTCGGCCGCGACCGACACCACGACCCCCGCGAAGGGGGCACGGACGACCGTGCGGGCCTGCGCGGTTTCGGCCTGGGTGACCCCGGCGCGGGCGCTCTGCACGCTGAGTTCGAGGGCCTCTGGGCTCCCTGCTCCCGCCCGCCCGTTTTGCGCCAAGGCGTTGCGGGCCTGCGCGAGCGCACTCTCGGCCTGCGCCTGCCCGGCCTGGGCCGCGAGGAGTTGGGCTTCGCTGATCTGGTCGTCGTCGTAGCGGTCCTGGGCGTCCTGCGCCTCCTGACGGGCACGGCGCAGGCCCAGTTCGGCGGCGCGGACCCCGGCTTCCAGCGCAGGCCGGGCTGCCTCCACCGCCTCCCGCGCCTGCCGCAGGCTGAGTTCGGCCTGCTGCAACCCCAGCCGCGCCGAGGTCAACGCCTGCTGCGCCGCTGTGTCATCGAGTTGCACCACGCCCTGCCCGTTCGCCACCCGCTCGCCTTCCCCCACCAGCACGCGGACCACCGTGCCGCCCGCCTGCGCCGCCACGTTGCTGTCGCGGCCCGCCTCCAGCGTCGCGGCCACGGTGCGGGGCACCGTCAACTCGCCCTCCTCGGCCCGCACCGTCCGCACGGCGAGCGCAGTCGTCTTGGGCGGCGGGGTGGAGAGGCGGGTGGCCGTCTCCTCTCCCCCTCCCCCCTCAGGCGAGCAGGCCGTCAGCGCGAGCAGGAGGGTCAGGGGCAACAGGGCGCGGTTCACGCGAACCACCGGGGAAACGAGGGGACGGGGGGCTGGGGATGGGGCATAGGGGAAACCTCCGAGGAAGGGCAAGGAGTGAGGAGCGGTCAGGGCGCGAGGCCGGGCCACAACAGGTCGAGCAGCGCGGAGACGAAGCGGTCGGGGTCCGCAGGCGTGAAGTGGGGCGCAGGGCACGGGGGGGCGTCCTCCCCCTCTGCCCCGGCGAGCAGCTCGCGGTGGACATGCTGGGTCAGCGCCCCCAGCAGCGCGAGGGCGGCGATCTCCGGGTCCTGCGGGCGCACGCGGCCCAGGCCCATCTCCGCACGGAGGTAGGCGGCCAGGGCCTCCAGGTCCCGGCGCAGCGGGTCCCCGATTCGGCGCAGCAGCGGGTTGTGATCGGGGGCGTGCCCCTGCGAGAGCATCAGCGTGAGGCGGGGCACCACCCGCGCCGCGTCCTCCAGCACGCGCCGGGCGACGTGTTCCAGATGCCCGCGCACCTCGCCCGTCCCCACCCGGCCCGGCAGGCCGTCGCGCCAGGGGGCCACGTCGCGCAGGCCCACCGCCGCCTCGAACAGGTCGGCCTTGGTCGCGTAGCGGGTAAAGAGCGTGCCTTCCGCGACGCCCGCCCGCCGCGCGATTTCGGCGGTGGTCGCCCCCACGCCGCGCTCCAGAAAAACGGCGCGGGCCGCTTCCACAATCTGTTCGTCCGAGACACTCCGGGGCCGGGCCATGTAACTGAGTATGGACTCAGGAATGACAGGGGGCTGGTACGTTTGCCTACAGTGGGGACGCCGCTCTTCCTCGGGGGCTACTGCACCGCCCGCGCCGGACAGGTCACGCGCACGCGGACTTCCTCGCCCTCCGGCCAGACCTCCTGGCCCGAGGTGTGGACGAGCAATTCCTGGCCGCCCAGCCGCACTGCGTAGGTCACGTCATGCCCCTTGTACTCGCGGGCCACGATGGTAACCGGGGTGCCGTCCTCGCCGGGCCGCGCGAAGGCCAGATGCTCCGGGCGCACGCTCACGAGGACCGCTCCCTGCGCGGATTCCTCCAGCGGCAGGTCGCCCAGGGCGGTGCGGGCCAGATGGCCGTTGGCAGTACCCGACAGCAGGTTGCTGCGCCCCAGGAAGTTGGCGACAAACGCGGTGCGCGGGTGGGCATAGACCTCGTGCGGGGGGCCGATCTGTTCCACCTTGCCCGCCCGCATCACGACGAGGCGGTCGGAAAAGGCCAGCGCTTCCTCCTGGTCGTGGGTCACCAGGATGGCGGTGGTCCCGCTCTGGCGCAGGATGGCGCGGACCTCCTGCCGGGTGGAGTGGCGCAGTTGGGCGTCGAGGTTGGAGAAGGGCTCGTCCAGCAGCAGCAGCGCGGGCCGGGGCGCCAGCGCACGGGCCAGCGCCACCCGCTGCTGCTGCCCGCCCGAGAGTTGATGCGGGTAGCGGCCCTCGAAGACGGTCAGGCCGACGAGCGCGAGCGTCTCACGGGCGCGGGCCAACCGCTCGGCACGGGGCAACCCGGACAGGCCGAACAGCACATTCCCCAATACGGTGAGGTGCGGGAAGAGGGCGTAGTCCTGAAACACCAGGCCGACGCCGCGCCGCTCCGGGGGCACGGGCGGGGCGGTCATCTCGCGGCCCGCGATGCGGATGCTGCCGCTGTCGGGCGTCTCCAGCCCCGCGATCAGCCGCAGGGTGGTCGTCTTGCCGCAGCCCGATGGCCCCAGCAGCGTGATCAGCTCGCCGGGCACCACCCGCAGGTCCAGCGCCTCCAGCACGGGGGGCAGGCCCGGCGCGTAACTTTTGGTCAGGGCCGCGATCTCCAGCAGCGGCGCGGCGGGGTCGGCCAGGGTCGCGGCAGCAGCGGCAGGAGCCGGGGGCGTCAGGGTCGCGCCCGCTCCCCGGCGGGTCAGCCGGGCACGGAAGCCGGAAGGGGCGTGGGTCATGTCCTCTCTCTCCTCAGGATCAGCACGGTGAGCAGCGCCCCGCTCAGGGCCAGCACCAGCGCGTAGGGGGCCGCCGCCGCGTACTGCGCTTCCTCGGTGTACGTCCAGACGTTGCGGGCCAGGGTGTCGAAGCCGGTGGGGGCCAGCAGCAGGGTCAGCGGCAGTTCCTTGAGGACGCTCAGGAACACGAAGGCCGCGCTCGCCAGCAATCCGGGCCGCATCAGGGGCAGGGTGACCTGCCAGAGGCTCCGGGCAGGCCGGGCACCCAGCACCCGCGCGGCTTCCTCCAGCCGGGGCGTCGCCCTCGCCAGCGAGGTGCGAATGGGGCCGATCGCCTCCGCGACGAAGTGCAGCGTGTAGGCCAGGATCAGCAGGGCGAAAGTCTGGTACAGCCCCGGCGCCGATCTGAGCACGAAGAAGACGAGCGCCAGCGCGAAGGCCAGCGGCGGCGTCGCGTACCCCAGGTAGGCCACCCGCTCGGTGACCCGGGCCGCCCGCCCCGCGTAGCGGTTGCCGATGTAGGCGAGCGGAAAGGCGAGGACCGTGGTGGTGATCGCCGCCACCCCCGCCGCCGTCAGTGCCGAGCGGGTCGCGTCCCACAGCCCGGCAAGCGCGTAGGGGTTCTGCTCCAGCCGCAGCCAGTAGCCCACCGTGCCCAGCGGCACGACGAGCGCGGCGCCCGCCAGCAGCCCGATAAACACCCAGGCGGGCAGCGTCCAGCCGCGCAGGGGCACGCGGGCGGGCTGCCGCGCTCCCCCCGGCGACACCCGTGCCAGAAAGACGCCGCGCATCAGCCGCGCCTCCAGCCACAGGGTCAGCCCGGTCACCACGAGCAGCATCAGCGCCAGCCACGCCGAGTACACCCGGTCGTAGGCCGCCGTGTACTGCTGGTAGATCGCCGCGCTGAAGGTCGGATAGCGCATCAGGCTGGTCACCCCGAAGTCACCCAGCACATGCAGGGTCACCAGCAGCCCCCCCGACAGCCACGCCGGGCGCAGGTGCGGCAGCGTGACCTCCCGAAAGGTCTGCCCCGGCGTGCGGCCCAGCAGCCGGGCGGCGTCCTCCAGCGCGGGGTCTTGTGCCCGCAGCGCGGCGTGCAGGTTCAGGAAGAGGTACGGGAAAGTAAAGAGGGTCAGCACCCCCAGCGCCCCCCAGAACCCGCTCGGCCCCGGCCAGCTCAGGCCGGTCGCCGCCCAGATGGTGCCGCCCGGCCCGCTCGCGGCGATCAGCGCGTACGCCCCCACATACCCCGGAATCGCCAGCGGCAGCACTCCCAGGAGCGTGAGAACCCAGCGCGGCCGGAAGGTCGTTCGGGCCGCCAGGTAGGCGAGCGGCAGCGCCACCGCTGTCCCGGTCACGAGGACCCCCAGTGCCAATCCCAGGGTGTTGCGCAAGAGTTCCAGATTGCGGACCCGGAACACGATCTCGCGCAATTCCTGCGCCTCAGCCCCGAAGGCCCGCAGCACGAGGTACGCGAGGGGCAGCAGCACCCCCAGTGCGGTCAGCAGGGCGGGCAGGGCCAGGGTGGGGGGCAGTCGGCGGCGCAGGGTCATGGGAAAGGGCAGGCCGCAAGGGGCCAACCGCGCCAATTTATCAGAGCAACTTGGTCGGGATTGGAGGGCAGGCGTCCCGGTGCGGTCCATCCGGTCCACGCGCACTGTCTTCGGACAGGGAGCATGACAATGGGGACCGAGAGGGCTACGCGTCCAAAAGAGGTGAGCGCCCGTGGCTTCAACACGGACGCTCGGAAAGGGGGTGCTCTCTTGAACCACAGGAAGCCTCCCAGAAGAAAAAGGGCTGTTTCACCAAAACGGATGGCCGAGTGGCTCGCGGTTCTGATCGCGCTGCTCCCTGCCCTGAAGTTGGCCGCCAAACTTTACCGGCTGATCCTCACCTGAGCTCAGCCTTTCGTGCGTCCCCACGCGTCGCCCCGACAAGAGGACACCCCCGGCCCCGGCTGAGGGTTTGGCTATCCCCCCTCCGCCCCGGCCCTCCGCTCCCGCCGCCCGACCAGCTCAGCCACCGCCAGCGCAGGCAGCAGGCTCAGCAGCACTCCACCGACAAAGCCGGAAAACAGACGCACTCTCTGCTCAGGCGGCAGCCAGAAGGCGGCATTCACGCTGAGGGTCCCCAGCCAGAGCACCACCACCGCCAGCAATCCCACGCCCCACGAGACCCAGAAGGCCTCGCGCGGCCAGCGCGTGCGCCGGGGCAGGGCACACAGCAGTCCCACCAGCAAGCCCACGATCAGGAACAGGTTCGAGAAGCCGACGGTCAGCGGGTCGATGGACCCGGAGGGCTCCGACTTCCACGTCAGCACCGGCCACAGCGCGGCGAGTACCCACGCGGGCCAGCCCAGCACCCCCAGCACCCGCGCCGGGGCGGGCCGCAGCCGCAGCAGCCCCAGCACCACCGCGCCGGTCAGCAGGGCACCCAGCACTCCCCCCAGCAGGCTCATGCCTTCACTTCACCACAAGCGGAGGAGGCCCCGCCCACGGGCGAGACCTCCCCTCTTGTGCTGGCGGCTGGAAGCTGGCCGCTGGCACCGGCCTTACAGCAGCCCCGCCTCGCGCAGCAGCCGCTGGGCCTTCTCGATGTTCTTGGGGAGCACGGCGGGGTCCACGCGCGGGCTGCGCTTGGTGACGTCGCTGAAGCTCAGCATGGTGGTGGGCTGGATGATGTTGCCGATCACCGGGTACTCGAAGTTCACGCTCAGGAAGAAGGTCTGCGCGTCCTTGCCGGTCAGCGCCCCCAGGAAGCGGGTGGCCGCCGCACGGTTCTTGCTGGTCTTCAGGATGGCCGCGCCCGTCGCGTTGCCCAGGTTGCCGATGTCGCCGTTCTTGAAGAAGTAGGTCTCGACCGGGTAGCTCAGGCGGTTGACGCGCTGGATGTAGTAGTGGTTGGTGAGCGCCACGTCGATCTCGCCCGCCCGCATCGCTTCGAGCATCCCCACGTTGCTGGTCTTGTAGTCCTTGGGTTGCAGCGCCTTCATGCCCTCGATCCACTGCCGGGTCGTGGCCTCGCCGTGCTTGGCGATCATGCCCGCCAGGAAATCCTGGAAGGAGGGGTAGCTGACCGTCCAGCCGATGCGGCCCTTGAGGGAGGTCATCTTGGGCAGGTCCAGCACGCTGTCGGGCAGGTCGCCCGGCTTGATCTTGTTGGGGTTGTAGGCCAGCACCCGGAAGCGCACGGTGGTGGGCAGCCAGGTGCGGTCGTCGGGCACGTAGTCGGGCGCCACACCGCGCACCATCGCGGTCGTCAGCTTCAGGAACTTGCCGTCCTCGGCCAGTTCGCCCAGCGCCCCCACCGAGTTGCCCCAGAACACGTCGGCGGGGCTGCGGCTCCCCTCCTCGCGCAGCGCGGCGACCAGTTGGCTGTCGGTGCCGTAGCGGACATTCACCTTGATGCCCGTTGAGCGCTCGAACTGCTGCACGATGGGGTCCACGAAGGTCTTGGCGCGGCCCGAGTACACGGTGATCTGGGACTGGGCCAGCGAGGAACCGGAGAGCAGCAGGGCAGCGGAGGCGAGCAGGAAGCGCTTCATGGGGCGAATCCTAAGTAAGCTGCTCGGAATTGTCAACTCGGAACGTGGGGGGGTGGATCGTGGGGTCAGGGCGACCGGGAAGTCACCATCCACGTTCTACGATCTACGATCCCCTCACCGCCTCTCCAGCGCCAGCTCGATCAGCCGGGTCACCAGCTCGCTGTAGCTCAGGCCCGCCGCCTCGAACAGCTTGGGGTACATGGAGGTCGTGGTAAAGCCGGGCATGGTGTTCACCTCGTTCAGGAACAGCTCGCCCGTCTCCTCCACGTAGAAGAAGTCCACCCGCGCCAGCCCCGCACCGTCGAGCGCCCGGAAGGCCGTCAGGGCGAGGCTGCGGACCCGCTCGGCCACCTCGGCGGGAAGGGGGGCGGGGATGTGCATCTCGGCGCGGCCCTCGGTGTACTTCGTCTCGTAGTCGTAGAAATCGGCGTCGAAGCGCAGTTCCCCCACCGGACTGGCGATCGGCGCGTCGTTGCCCAGAATCCCGACCTCCACCTCGCGGGGCCTCATGGGCGTCATCGCCTCCAGAATCACGCGGCGGTCGAGGGAAAAGGCCAGGTCGAGGGCCGCCTGGAGGTCCTGGGGGCGGCTCACCTTGCTGATCCCCACGCTGGAGCCGAGGTTGGCGGGCTTCACGAAGAGGGGGAAGCCCAGTTCAGCGGCGCGGGCCTCGACCTCCTCCGGCCGGGTCTGCCACTCGCGGCGCACGGCGAGGCGCCAGTCCACCTGCGGAATGCCCACCGACGCGAGCACCTGCTTGGTCATCACCTTGTCCATGCTGACCGCCGACCCCAGCACGCCCGACCCCACGAAGGGAATCCCCGCGAGGGTCAGCAGGCCCTGGATGGTGCCGTCTTCCCCCATCGGGCCGTGCAGCAGCGGAAAGACGGCGTCGTAGCCCTCGGCGCTCGCGGCGCGGTGCAGCACGAGGTCGCCGCCGGGAACGGCCTGCCCGGTTTCCAGGGCGCGGGCGGTGTCGGTCGGCGGCAGCCAGCGCCCCTGCGGGCTGATGACCACCGGGGTCACGTCGAACTGGTCGCGCGGCAGGGCCGAGAGGACACTTCGGGCACTCATCAGGCTGACCTCGTGTTCGCCGGACTGACCGCCCGCCAGCAGCAGGATGCGCTTCTTCATCGCGGGGCAGTATGGCACCCGGCGCGGGGTTCACCCCAAGGCCCCTTGAAACCTCTCACATGCCCTGCTCAGGCTGCGCTATCATTGGCGCCGTCTGACATCCACAGGTTTCCGGCCCGGCCCACCGGCCCACGGCGCGTCAAACCGCTCTGCCTCAGGAGGCACCATGAAGAAAGTTGCTCTGCTCAGCTCCCTGCTTCTCGCCGCTGCAGTGACCAGCACCGCCCAGGCCGCCGTCGCCAAGGACACGCTGGTCGTCCAGTGGGCCGCCGACGTGCCCACGCTGGACCCCGCCGCCACCTATGACACCGCCTCGGGCGCGATCGTCGAGAACATCTACGAGACCCTCGTGACCTACAAGGGCGCGAGCATCCGCGAACTCGAGCCCCTGCTGGCGACCAAGTGGGCCATCAGCAACGGCGGCAAGACCTACACCTTCGACCTGCGCAAGAACGTCAAGTTCCACTCCGGCAACACCATGACCTGCGCGGACGCCGAGTACACCTTCGAGCGCAACCTGGTCACCAACGCCGCCGAGTCGGGCAACTGGTTCTTCTCGGAGAGCCTGCTGGGCACCGGCTCCAACGCCGCCGACGACAAGAGCATCACCTGGGCCAAGATCGACAAGGCCGTGGAGTGCAACCGCGCCGGGCAGCTCGTCTTTACGCTGCCCAAGGTCGACCCCGCGTTCCTCTCCAAGCTCGCCTACGCGGGCCAGAGCGTCGTGGACCGCCAGCACGCCATCAAGGTGGGCGAGTGGAAGGGCACCGAGGCCGACTGGAAGAACTGGATCGGCAAGGACCTGCAGGGCAGCAACCTGAACAAGCAGCCCAGCGGCACGGGCGCCTACCGCCTGGTGCGCCGTGACGCCAATGCGATTCTCGCGCAGGCCTTCCCCGGCTACTGGGGCAAGAAGCCCGCGATCCAGAACGTGGTGATCCAGAAGGTGCCTGAGCTCGCCGCCCGCCAGCAGGCCTTCTTGCGCGGCGACGCCGACATCATCGAGACCGGCGGCCGCGCCAACATCGAAGAGCAGCTCAAGGGCAAGCCCGGCGTGGTCGTGGTGGACGGCCTGCCCAACACCAGCGCCACGGCGATCTTCATGAACGAGAAGATCGCGGACGCCAGCCGCCTGGGCAGCGGCAAGCTCGACGGGCGCGGCATCCCGGCGAACTTCTTCAGCGACGTGAACGTGCGCCGCGCCTTTGCGTACTCGTTCAACTACGCGCAGTACATCCGCGACGTGCAAAACGGCAAGGGCAAGCAGCGCACCATGCTGCTTCCCGACACCTTCCCCGGCTACGACGAGAAGGTCAAGACCTACAAGTACGACCCCAAGCAGGCCGAGGCGTACTTCAAGCGGGCCTGGGGCGGCAACGTCTGGAAGAACGGCTTTACCCTGAACGTGTCCTACCGCGCCGGGGCCGTGCCCTCGCAGACCGCCATGGAAATCCTGAAGAAGAACGTCGAGGCGCTGAACCCCAAGTTCCGCGTGAACATCCAGGCCAAGGAATGGTCGGCGATGCTCAACGATTCCAAGGCGGGCAAGGAGCCCATGATCATCATCGGGTGGGCGCCTGATTACGCCGACGCCGACAACTTCATGTACACCTTCTACTCCAGCAACGGCTACTACTTCCCGCGCAACAACTGGAAGGACGCCAGCGTGGACAAGTGGCTGGAGCAGGCCCGCTCCACCACCAACGCGGCCACCCGCAACCGGCTGTACTCGCTCGTCGGCCAGCGGGCCTACGAGCAGGCCCCCTTCGTGCTGATCCCGGCGGGCGTGGGCATCATCGCCCACCGCGACAACCTCGTGGGCGTGAGCGCCCGCGCGTACAACCCCATGATCAGCTTCGACGACACGGGCACCTACTGGAAGGAACTCAGCAAGAAGTAAGGCGGCAGCTTGACGGGACGGGGACGGTCTTCGGGACCTTCCCCGTCCCCTTTTGCCGCGCCCCTTTGTTCCGGGGGGTACCCCGCGTGTATGGTGGAGTGCTGACGCTCCTTTCCCGCCTCACCCGCTTTCATCACAGAACCCTGACCAGGGGCGAGAATCAGCGCCGACTCCCGGACTTCCGGAGATTCCCACCTTCCTAGAGGTTGTCATGCTCAATTTCATCGTCCGCCGCCTCATTCAGATTCCGCTGGTCATGCTGGCCCTGTCGGTGCTGATTGTGGCCCTCACGATGCTGCTCACGCCCGCGCAGCGGGCGGCGGGGTACATCCGCAGCGACCAGCAGGCCGCGCAGCTTGAGCGCATCATCCGCGACCGGGGGCTCGACCAGCCCTTCCCGGTGCAGTACGGCAAGTGGCTGCAAAGCACGCTCTCGGGCGACCTCGGCTTTTCCAAGTCGAGCGGCCAGCCGGTGCTCGACACCATCATCGAGCGGCTGCCCAACACCATCGAGCTGACGCTGGTGACCGCCATTCCCATCATCCTGATCGGGGTGTGGCTGGGCACGATGAGTGCGCTGAACAAGGACCGCTTTATCGACCAGGTGCTGCGGGTGTTCGCCGTGCTGGGCTACAGCCTGCCGACCTTCGTGCTGGGGATCGTGCTGCTGGCGGTGCTGTACGGCTACCTGGGCTGGCTGCCGGGCGCGGGGCAACTGGAGGTCGTCAACCAGTTCGCCGTCGGGGACATCCGGCGCTACACCGGGATGCTGGGGCTGGACGCGCTGCTCAACGGGCGCTTTGACATCGCCCTCGACGTGTTGCGGCACCTGATCATGCCCGCCTTGACCCTGATCATCGTCTCGGGCGCGACCATCCTCAAGGTGATGCGCAACAACATGCTCGAGGCCCTGTCGAGCGACTACGTGCGCACCGCCCGCGCCAAGGGCCTGCCCGAACGCGCCGTGAACCTCAAGCACGCCCGGCGCAACGCGCTGCTGTCGGTGATCACGCTGGGGGGCTTCCTGATCATCGGCCTGCTGAGCGGGTCGATCATCACCGAGACGATCTTCGCCTACCCCGGCATCGGGCAGTGGGTGGTGCAGTCGGCGCTGCAACTCGACGTGCCCTCGGTGCTGGGCTTCGCCCTCCTTTCGGCGATTATCGTGGTGGTGGTCAGCACCCTGACCGACATCCTGTACGGGGTCGTCGATCCCCGCGTGAGGTTTGACTGATGACGACCGTTCCCGCTGCCCCCGCCGCGCCCGAAAAGCGCAGCGCCGTGCGCGACTTCCTGTCCTCGCGCCCCATTCAGAAGCTGCGGCGCAACAAGCTCGCCATGCTCGGCCTGATTGCCGCGCTGCTCTTTTTGCTGGTCGGCTTCTTCGCGCCCCTGATCGCCCGCCCGTCGGTCGGGTCCAACTGCCTGCGTGACCTGGGCGCCAGCAGCCCGCAGGAGATCGCCAATCCGCTGGGCGGCGTGTTCTGGAAGGCGCACTTTGCCGCACCTGACAGTTGCTACGCCATCGAACGCGAGAGCTTCTCGCCCACGCCCAGTCCGCCCAGCGCCGAGGCCCCCTTCGGCACCAGCCAGGGCTACGACATCTTCTACGGCCTGATCTGGGGCACCCGCACGATGTTCAAGCTGTCTTTCATCATCGTGGGCATCACCCTGCTCGTGGGCGTGATCATCGGCGCGATCAGCGGCTACTACGGCGGCTGGATCGACAACCTGATTCAGCGCTTTATCGACGTGCTGTTCGCGCTGCCGGGCCTGGTGCTCACCATCATCCTGATCACCTTCCTGAAGGCGAGCAATCCGGGCATCGACCCCGCCTTTCCCATCATCGCGGCCTACACCGTGACCGGCTGGGCGAGCTACGCCCGCATCGTGCGCGGCGACGTGCTGCGAACCCGGCAACTGGAATTCGTGGACGCGGCCCGCAGCCTGGGTGCCCGCGACTGGCGGCTGATCCGGCGGCACATCATTCCCAACAGCCTCGCCAGCGTGATCACCCTCGCCGTGCTGGACCTGGGCACCATCCCGCTGAGCATCGCCGCGCTGTCGTTCCTGGGTCTGGGCTTCCCGACCGGCTACGCCGAGTGGGGCCAGCTCGTGGACTTCGCCCGCGCGTGGTTGCAGCCGCAGTATTGGTACGTGATGGTGTACCCGGCGGCCTTTATCATCCTGTTCAGCCTCGCCTTTAACCTCTTTGGCGACGCCCTGCGCGACGCCTACGACCCCAAGACGCGCTGAACCGCTGCGCCTCTGCCCGCCCCCGGCCCTCCCGCCGGGGGCGGGTTTTCGTTATCTGGCCCGCGCCCACCCGGTCAGGTCGCCGTCGTCCTCGTCCCAGGCGGTGCCGACGGACACGAAGCCCAGCTTCTCCAGCACGCGGGCGCTCGCGGGGTTGGCCACGGCCGCCCACGCGGTCACCCGCCGGACCTCGGGGCGGGCGAGCAGGGCCGCCACCAATACGCCGACCGCCTCGGTCGCGTAGCCCCGGCCCCAGACGTCGGGGTTGAGGCCGTAGCCGATCTCCACGTCACCCGCCTCATCGGGCACGCCGCCGCCCTTGGCGCCCATCTGGCCGATGGCCGTGCCGGTCGCCTGCTCGACCAGGGTGGCGCTCCAGCGTTCGCGCCCAGGGTCGAAGGCCGCCAGCCGTGCGGGCAGAAGGGGCAGCAGGTCGCCGGGCCACGCCGGGGGGTAGGTCACGGTGAGGGGGCCGTCTGGCGTGGAAAGGGTGGCCGTGAAGGGGGCCTGCGCGAGCCGTCCCGCGATGACCTCGCGGGTGAGGGGGACAAGGACGAGGCGGGAGGTGCGGCCATACATGGCCGCAGGCTAGAGCGGACCTGCCGCAGGCGGCGTCGGCCGGGTGGCGGGTCAGGTCCGGCGCGGGCCTGCCGCCTGCACCCAGCCCGGCACCCGGTTCCACGCGGCGGCGTACCCCAGCCCGGCCAGCGCCCAGAGCGCGACCACCGCGGGGGGCTGCGCGAGTAGGGTGCACCCCAGCAGGAAGGGGACGGCGGGAGCGCCCCCCGATTGCAGGGCGGCGGTCAGGACGGCGCGGGCGGGGGGCTGGCCGGGGTCACGGGCCGCCGAGTGCGCCAGCCGCAGCACCAGCGCGGCGAGCAGCGCCCCCAGCCCCGCGAGCACGGCGACCCACAGGGGGGGCAGCAGGGCAGGGCCACTCAGGGCGTACACCGCCCCCAGCGGCAGTCCCGGCAGCGCCAGCACCCCGAACCCCGCCGCCTGCGCCCGCCGCGCCGCCCGCACGAGATCGGCGGGCTGGCCGCTGCCGACCTCGCGGACGAAGGCTTCAAACATCGGCAGGAGCGGCCGAAAGGGGCGTCAGGGTTTCGACGGTCGCGGGCACGCCGCCCACCTCCACCCGGTCCCCCGCCGCGAGTTCGCGCCGCAGCCGGGCGAGGCTGAGGCCCTGGGCAAAGGCGCCCGACTGCCCGACCACTTTCCCGCCCTGGGTCACCTCGGCCCGCTCGGGGAGGCCCTCGCCGCGCAGCCGCGCCAGGGCGTAGCGGGCCTGTCCCCGCGCCTCCAGCCGGGCCATGATCTCCTGGCCCACGTAGCAGCCCTTGCGGTAGCTGATGGCCGGGAGGGGGCCGCCCACGTCCAGCCCGATCTCCGGAATCAGGGTGCCCGCGAAGCCGTCGGCGTCCACGTCGGGAATCCCGGCGCGGATGCGGGCGGCGTGCAGCTCGGGGAGGGCGACCCCGGCGCCCGCCAGCGCCCCCAGCACCGCCTCCTCCTGCCGGGCGAGGAAGTGCAGGTCCACCCCCGGCGCCCCGGTGCGGTTCACGCGCCCGCCCAGCACGGTGGCCCCTGCCAGCCCGAACTCCTGCGCGTCGCCGCCCGCCGGGTCCCAGCCGGGGAGATCGGCTTCACGCCAGACGTGAATGGTGCGGAGGTCCTCCGACAGATCGGCCAGCTCCACCTGATCGAAGATGATGTAACGCCGCAGCCGCCCCTCCAGCGCCGGGGCCTGCCCCGCCCCGAGGTGGAGGTACACGTCGCCGGGGCGCCTGTACACATGGGCGAAGAACTCGATCTGCCCGCGCACGTTCAGGAAGCAGGCGGCGACCAGGCCGGGGGTGGGTGCTCCCCGCAGGTCATTGGTCATCTGCCCCTGCGCGAAGTCCACCCGGTCTGACCCGGTCAGGCGCAGGGCGCTGGAGGGAAGGCGGGTCCACATGGGGCTCAGGCTACGGGAAAAGGGGGCGGCGATGTGGGGCGGGGGGCAGGGTTCAGGCGGGGCTGTCAGTCGCTTGCCGCCGCCAGCTCACGCCCGGCCCGCAAGGCCCGCTGCGCCTCGCGGGTGAGGTTCCAGCGGGTCAGGTCGGAGACGCCCTCGCGGACGATCGCCTCGGCGTGGGGCAAGGCGGCGCGGCGCGACTGGAGGTTGCGGCTGACGATGGCGGTGAGGTCGTCGAGGTTGTAGAGGTGTGCTCCCGCCACGCCCCCGATCTCGGGGTCGAGGATGCGCGGCACGCTGATGTCGATCAGGAACATGGGCCGCCCCGGGCGCCCTTCCAGCGCTGCCGCCACCCCTTCCGGATGCAGAACGTAGTGGGGTGCGGCGCTCGACGCGATCACCACGTCCGCCAGGGGCAGCGCCTCGTGCAGCAGTTCGGCGGCGCAGGCGCGGCCCCCCACCCGCTCGGCGAGCGCCCGCGCCCGCTCGGCGGTGCGGTTGACCACGATCACGTCCTCCACCCCCGCCGCCCGCAGGTGGGTCAGGGTCAGCTCGGCGGTTTCGCCCGCGCCCAGAATCAGGGCGGTGCGCCCCGCGAGGCCCCCCAGCGCCGAGTGCGCGAGTTCGACGGCGGCGCTCGACACGCTGACCACCCGGTCGGCGAGGCCCGTCTCGGTGCGGACCCGCTTGCCCGCCGCGAGTGCCCCCTGCGCGACCTTGTTCAGGACCGTCCCCGATAGCCCGAGGTCGCGCGAGGCCTGCCACGCCCGCTTGACCTGCCCCTGAATCTGCGTCTCCCCGATCACCAGGCTGTCGAGCCCCGCCGCCACCCGGTAGAGGTGGGTGGCCGCCGCCTCGCCCCGGTGGACGTACAGGTGCTCACCCAGGTCCCCGCCCCACGCGTCCCCGAAGACGGCGCGGGGGTCGCCGCGCAGCCCCGCGAGGTAGACCTCGGTGCGGTTGCAGGTCGCCAGCAGCATGACCTCGCGGGCAAAGGGCGAGAGGTGCGAGAGCACGGCGGCCTCGTTCCCGGCGCGGACGGCGGCCCGCTCGCGGACCTCGACCGGGGCGGTCTGGTGGTTCAGGCCCACCACCACGAAGTCGAGCGAGGCGGGCGGGGGCACGTGCGCCCCGGCGAGCAGGGCGCGGCCCGTCGGGCAGGCCAGCGTCATGCGCCCACCCCGGCGGGCGGGAGGCCCACGGCCGCGCGGATATCGGCCCGCAGCGCGGCGATGGCGGCCTCCCGCTCGGTCCCCGGCAGGGTCAGCGCGGCCTCGCGGCGCTCGGCCCAGGCGTCCACCTGCTCGGGGGCCGGGAGCAGCCCGGCGAGGCGCTCGGCGAGGGCCTGCGCGAGCAGCGGCAGTTCGCGCCCGGTGGTAAAAGCCACCTCTACCCCACCCCGGCGGGTCACGGCGGGAAAGCGCAGGGTGCCCTGCGCGGCGTCCCCGGCGTGGTTGACCAGAGCGCCCGCCGCGTGGGCCTCGGCCGCCACGGCGGCGTTGACCTCGGCGCTGTCCGTCGCCGCCACGACCACCCGCGCCCCCGCCACGTCGCCGGGGCGATAGGGGCGGGGATCGTGCCCCACGGGAAGCGCGGCGAGGTCGGGGTGCAGCGCGGGGGCCACCACCCGCACCCGCAGTCCGGCACCCAGCAGGGTGCGGGCACGGCGCAGCGCCACCGGGCCACCCCCCACGACCACCGCAGCCTCACCGCTCAGATTCAGGAAGGCGGCCAGCGTCACGCGGGGCAGCATAGCGCGGTCCGGCCGGGGCGGGCGTCCCCGACCGAACGGTCAGAAACTCCGCCGGGAACGGGATTTTTGGGAAGGAGGAAGCCGGCTACAGGCACCCCTGCCCCCGCACCGCTTCCGGCCCGGCGCCTGACCCGGTCCCCTGGGCAAAGAGGGTCAGGAAGGCCCCGACCACCCTGGGGTCGAACTGCCGCCCCGCCTCGGCGCGGATCAGCGCCAGGGCACCGGGCACGCTCAGGGGCGCCCGGTAGGGCCGCTGGTGGGTCAGGGCGTCAAAGACGTCGATCACCGAGAAGACGCGGGCCAGGGCCGGGATCGCCTCGCCCGCCAGCCCGTCGGGGTACCCGGCCCCGTCCCAGCGTTCGTGGTGCGAGCGCACGACCTCCAGCACCTCGGGCGGCATGGTGGGGATGCGCCGCACCAGGGCCTCGCCGGTCAGGACGTGGCGCTGCATCTGGCGGCGCTCCTCCGGGGTCAGCGGCCCCGGCTTGAGCAGGATGTCGTCGGGCACGCTGAGCTTGCCGATGTCGTGCAGGTAGGCCCCCTGCCGCAGGTGGTCCTGTGCCGACTCGTCCAGACCCAGCGCCCGGCCCAGCCGCATGGACAGGGCCACCGTGCGCCCGGTGTGGCCCTGGGTTTCGTAGTCGCGGGCTTCGAGCGCCAGCCCCAGCGCGAGCAGCGCTCCCTCGCGGGTGGCGGCGGCGCGGGCCGTCTCGTAGGTGCGCTGAAGGGTCACCGTGCCCGCGTTGGCGAAGGTGACGAGCAGTTCCTCGTCGCGGGGACTGAAGGGCGGGTCCTCGCGGCCCACCGTCAGCACGCCCAGCAGCCGACCCGAGGAAGAACGCAGCGGCGCGAACAGCGAGTGGGTCGGCGGCACCCCCGGCGCCCGCACGATCCAGGGGGGCGTCTCGTCGCGCCGCAGGTGCAGCAGCGGGTCTTCCGCCAGGGCCGCCCGCCACGAGGCCCCCTGCCCCCGCGTCAGGGTCAGGCCCAGGTCGCCCGCGTAGGCGCCCGCCTCGGCGGTCACGCGCAGCACGTCGGCCCCTGGCAGGTAGCGCAGGAAGGCCGCCGACCGGGTGCCCAGCAGGGTCACGCTCTGGCGGGTCAGGGTCGCTTCCACCTCGGCGCCCGAGGCCGCTGCCAGCAGCGAGCGGCTGAGGTCCAGCATCACCCTCAGCGCTGCCCGGTCGTCCACGCTCACGGTCCCCCCTGGGAAAACCGGGTCCGCGCGGCAGGGTGCATGGGCGTAGGGTGACATATGCCTGCGCGTCCTGCCGCCCCCTGTTCGGGGAGTCTGGACCGGGTGCAAACGCGGCTTTTCGCGGGGGCCGTCAGCGGGGGCCGAGCACGGCGCCCTCCGCCGCGTCGGCCAGCGCCTCCAGCGACGCCTCCCGCGCCACCGTCACGCGGGTGAATCCGGCCTGCCGCGCCGCGTCCGCCGTTTGCGGTCCCATCGCCACCACCCGGAACTCCGTGCCCGCCAGCGCCGCGAGGTGCCGCGCCGCGCTGCCGGAAGCCAGGGTCACCACATCGGCCCCGCGCAGCCGCGCCAGCGCCCCCTCGCCCGGCTGGGCAGGTTCGGTGCGGTACAGCTCGGCGCGGTCGTAGCGCACGCCCCGCCCCTCCAGCGCCCGCTGCAATTCGGCCTCGGCCAGTTGGGAGGTGAGGTGCAGGGCGAGGTCGCCGGGCCGGGTCGGCAACTCGGCCCCCAGGTGCCGCGCTCCCGGCGTCCCCGGCACGAAGTCGGCGGGTCGGCCCCGCTGGGCCAGCGAGCGGGCCGTGCTGGGGCCGACCGCCGCCAGCCGCACCCCGGCGAGGACATCGGCCCCCAGCCCCAGCCGTTCCAGGTGCTCAAACAGCGCGGAGACTGCTTGATTGCTCGTCAGCAGGAGCCAGCCCACCCCCGACAGGTCACGCAGCCGGGCGTGCAGGGTGGCCTCGTCCCCGGTGGGCGCGAAACGGATCAGGGGCACCTCCAGCACGTCGGCCCCCCGCGAGCGCAGCACGTCGGACAGGCTGCTGGCCCCCTCCCGCGTGCGGGTGACGGCCACCGTGCGCCCGGCGAGGGGACGGCCCGGAGCCGTCACTGCGCCTCCCCCTCCCCCGCTGCCTGCAAGGTGCGGAAGAGGTCGGAGTCCTCGAACCAGCGCAGCGACTCGCGCAATCGCACGACCTCGCCCACCACGGTGACGGCGGGGGCCTCCAGCCCGGCCTCGCGCACGGCCTGGGCGATGGTGGCCAGGGTGCCCGTCGCCACCCGCTGCCGCCCGGTGGTGCCCCACTGCACGGTGGCGGCGGGGGTCTGCGGGTCGCGCCCCGCCGCGATCAGGTCGGCGCTGATCCCCTCCAGGTTCCGCACGCCCATCAGCAGCACCAGCGTGTCCACCCCGGAGAGGCGCTCGTAGTGGGCGCCGCCTTCCTTCGTGTTGCCCGTCAGCACGGCGAAACTCCGGGCCAGCTCGCGGTGGGTGACCGGAATCCCGGCGTAGGCGGGCGCGGCGACGGCACTCGTCACGCCGGGAATCACCTCGAAAGGGACCCCGGCGGCCACGCACGCCTCGGCCTCCTCGCCGCCGCGCCCGAAGACGAACACGTCGCCGCCCTTGAGCCGGGCGACCCGCTTTCCGCCGTCTTCCTGCGCCTTCTGCACGATCAGCGCATTGATCTGCTCCTGCGAGATGTACTCGGAGAAGCCCTTTTTGCCCACGTAGATGGTCTCGGCGTCCGGGCAGTGCCGCAGCAGTTCGGGGTTGGCGAGGTAGTCGAACAGCACCACGTCGGCCGCCCGCAAGGCTTCGGCCCCCCGCAGCGTGAGCAGCCCCGGATCGCCCGGCCCGGCCCCGATCAGCGAGACGAAGGCGCGGGAGGGCGGGGCGGCAGAAGCGTCGGTCATGGCAGACAGGCTAGCGGGCCGGGGGCGGGACAGATGGGGTGGGGAGGCTCAGGCGTGGTCGGCAGTGCCCTTGTCCAGCCCCACGGGGGCGTCGGGGAGGTCCTCGGGCGTGGGCACCGTGTACGAGTGCGCGAGGTGGGTCATCTCCAGCGACTCGTGGCCCCGGTTGACGATCCGCCCGCCCGCGTAGGCGGCCACGCTCAGGAGCGTGAGTTCCCAGTTGCGGCGCTGCCCCGCGTGGGCGCCGAAGATGTAGGCGAGGCGGTCGAAGTGCGAGTTGGTCCTCAGCAGCGACTCGATCTGGAGGATGACGTGGCCCCGCTCCTCCTGCGGATAGACCCGGAAGTCGGAGGTCCCCGCGTCGGGGTGCAGCCGCAGGGTGCGGACGCGGAAGCCCAGGGGGTCGATATGTTCCACGACGACCCGGCCCCGGCGCACCAGCATCATCTGAATCTGGAGGCGGGTCCCCACCTCGACGGGCGGAATGGGGCCGTCCAGCCCCCGGAAATACGCCAGCCACTTGGGGGCGTGGTCGGGCAGGTGCTCACGCCAGTGCCGGGCGATGTCCTCCGGGTCACGGGCCGCGCCCTCCAGTTCCACCCAGTAGCGGCGGCGGGTCAGCGGTCCCACGCCGTCCTCCGGCCCCGAGGGGCGCAGGGGGTCGGGCGGCCCCTTGAGGGCGTAGGCGGCGGCGGCGAGGGCAGGCAGGGCGAGCAGGCGGGTCAGTCGGGACATGGGGAACCTCCGGGGCAGCCTCCGGCGGGGGCCGGGGAACGCGGGCAGGCTAGCCGCTGCGCCGCCGCCGGGGACACGGCCGGGGTTCATGCAGCCGAAAGGGAGGCAGGATAGGGGGATGACGCCCGACTCCCTCCCCCGCCTGGCCCGTGCGGAAGCCGCTGCCCATGCCCGTTACGGCGAATCCGGCGCTGTCGCTCATTTCGGTCCGCTGGTGGCCGTCCACGCCGGGCCGGACCTCGCGGTGAACGCGGCCTGGCACGGCGGCACGCCGGGACCGACGGAGGCTGATCTGGACGGCTTCGAGGCGTTCAGCGCCGAGCATGGGCAGCCTGCGAAGCTGCACGTCCTCTCGCACACCGCCCCCGCCGTGGTCCCTTTGTTGAGGGCCAGAGGTTATGCGCTGGCCTCTGTCCTGCACGCCTACACGCACGGCCTGACCGACCTCCCCCCCCTTCCCGCCCTGACGGTCCGCGAGGAACCCGACGCCGACCTGTGGGCCGACCTCTCCGCACGCGGCTTCGGGCCGGGCACGGGGGCGATCATGCGCCTTGTGGCCCACGCCCCCGGCGCCGTCCGGCTGGTGGCCGAGGTGGACGGGGAACCCGCCGGAACCGCCGCGCTGAGCGTGACGCAGGGCGTGGCCGCGTTCTACGGCACGTCCACCCGGCCGGAGTTCCGGGGGCGGGGCGTCCAGACGGCCCTCCTCGCCGCTCGCCTGCACCTCGCCGCCGAAGCGGGGGCCGACCTCGCCAGCGTGTTCGTGACGCCGGGGTCGGGCAGCGAACGCAACGTGCGCCGGGCGGGGTTCCGGGTGGCAGGGGTGCGGCTGACCTTTACGCGGGCGGGGTAAGCCCGTTCGCCACCCGCACCGCGTCGCGCACCGCCGCGCACACGGCCTCCTGAACGAGTGCGACGAGCAGGAGGGAATCGGCGGCGGGCCGAACGCAGGAACTCAGCACGAAGGCGCTGTCCCCGTCCCAGGGGGTGTGGCTGGGGTGAATCACCCGCCCCAGCGCGGTCTGCGCGGCGTCCGCGAGGCGGCGGGCTTCGGGCTTGGTCAGCAGGTGCTCGGTGGCGACCGCGACCAGGGTGGTGCTCTCCACGTCGCCGGGGGCAAAGGCGGTGGCGCCCGGTCCCACCCCCGGCCCGGCCAGCACCCCGCCCCGCTCGTCCAGCACGTCACCGATGGGGTTCACGACCGCCAGCGCCCCCACCGCGACCCCGTGCCGCTCCAGGTAGGCGCTGCCCAGGCCGCCCGGCACCGCCCCCACCCCGAGGTACTTGCCCGCCGTCGTGCCGGTGCCCGCCCCGACGCGCCCACGCTCGACCGGATCCGCCGACGCCGCCCGCGCCGCGAGTTCGCCCTCGCGCTCGCCGGGCCGTGCTCCGGGGTCCCCCACCCCGAGGTCGTACACCACCGCCGCCGGAACGATCGGCACCCGCGCCCAGGGCGTCTCGTGGCCCACGCCGCGCTCCTCCAGCACCCGAACCACCCCGGAGGCCGCCGCAAGGCCGAAGGCGCTGCCGCCCGTCAGCAGCAGGCCATGCACGCGCTCCACCTTCTTCTCCGCCGAGAGCAGCACCCCCTCCCGCGTGCCGGGGCTGGGGCCGAGAAAGGACGCGGAGGCCACCGCGCCCGCGTCGGGGCAGAGGAGCACCGTGCAGCCGGTCAGGCCCACCGGGTCGGTCCAGTGGCCCACGCGGAAGCCGGGAATGGCGGTGAGGGTCGTGTTGGGGGCAGTCACGTCCGCATTGCATCACGCGGGAAGGGCAGGCAGGGGAGTACGGTGGGACATGGCTGAAGAACTGACCTTCCACTCGGGGGGCCGCACCCTCACCGCCTCCCTCGCCCGGCCCGCCGCGCCGCGTGGGGACGCGCCGGGTGTGCTGGTCCTCCACGAGGTCTTCGGGCTGAACGACGACATCCGGCGAGTGGCGGACCGCTTCGCGCGGGCGGGGTACGTGGCGCTGGCGGTGGACCTCTTCTCGGCGGGGAACCGGGCCGTGTGCATGACGCACCTGCTGGGAGGCCTCTTCCTGAACCCGCTGGAGCACCAGGGCGTGCGCGACCTCCGGCGGGCGCTGACGGTGCTGGGCGAACTGCCGGGCGTGGACGCCTCGCGGCTGGGGGCCATCGGCTTTTGCATGGGGGGCAGCCTCGCCGTGGCGCTCGCCTGCACCGACAGCCGCCTGAAGGCCATCGCCCCCTATTACGGTTTCAATCCCCGCCCGCTGGAAGCGGTGCGGCGGGGGTGCCCGGTCGTGGGCAGCTACCCGCAGCGGGACGCCACGGCCCGGCAGGGGGAGGCGCTGCGGGCCGAACTGGACGCGGCGGGCATCCCGAACGACATCAAGGTCTATCCCGGCACCCGCCACTCCTTCGCCAACCGTGGCCCGGCCTTCGACGCGGTGGCGAGCGAGGACGCCTGGAACCGGGTGATGGCCTTTTTCGACGAGCACGTGGTCGGGTCCACCTGAATGGGCAAAACCCCGCGTCGGGCGGGGTTTCTCGTGTTGGGGAAGGCTCAGGGCGTTTTCAGCGCGTACCCGATCCCCCGCACCGTCCGGATGATCCCGTACCCGTCGAGGTCGCGCAGTTTGGCCCGCATGTTCGCCATGTGGACATCCACCACGTTGGAGTTGCTGGGCAGCTCGCCGTTCCAGACCTCGCGCTCGATTTCCTGGCGGGAATAGACGCGCCCCGGCTGCCGGGCCAGGAAGGTCAGGAGGTCGAACTCCTTGGGCGAGAGGCGCACCTCGTGGCCGTTGTAGTGGCACAGCCGCTTCTGAGGGTGGATTTCCAGTGCCCCGATGGAGATCACCTCGCCGTGCTGCTGGTGCCGGAGCTGCACCTTGACGCGGGCGACGAGTTCTTCGGGGTGAAAGGGCTTGGTCATGTAGTCGTCCGCGCCCGCTTCCAGCAGGTTCACCTTGCGGTCGACCGCGTCCATCGCCGTCAGGATGATGATGGGCACGCTGCTCGTCTTGCGCAGGCGCCGGGCGATCTCCGCGCCGTCGAAGTCGGGCAGGCCGAGGTCGAGGATGACCAGTTCGGGGCTGTTCTCGCGGGCGCTGGTCAGGCCGGTCACCCCGTCGGGGGCGGTCAGCACCTTGTATCCGGCCTGCTCGAGTTCGTACTGAACGACGCGGGTGATGTCGGGATTGTCTTCGATCAGCAAAATGCGTTGTTCCATGGTGGGATGCCCTTTGTCTCCGGTCTGGGGCCGCGGCGCGGTCGGGGATGGGAGGAAGGCTGCCCTGCTGGTGTGCATTTTCTGACAGCCACTGGTTAAGGGCCATCGTAGGGGGGGGCCTGGGGCCGCCGGGTAACCGGGGCGGTTTACGGTCCCTTAACGCCGGGTCAGGGACCGCCCTCGCCCGGCACCCGCACCGAGTCCACCTGCACCCCGTGGCGCAGCAGCACCGTCTTGAGGCGCTGCATCGCCGCGACCGCCCGCGTGCGCTCGCCGGGCATGAACACCAGGGTCAATCGGGCCTCCTGGCCGGGCCGGGGCTCCTGCGCCTGCACCGCCAGCGGCCGGGCAAAGGCGGCGTCCCGCGTCACGTCGCGCAGGATGCGGGCGAAAGTCAGCTCGTCCACCCCGCCCAGCGTGAACGCGATGCCCTGCACCGGGCCGTCCTGCAGCGTACCGGGGGTCGGGGAATCGGTCATGTCCGCCAGGGTAGCCCTCCGCCCCCGCCCAGCGACGGGACAGGCGGCACAATGCCCAGGCGAGCCGTGCCCAGGCGGGCCGGACGGCGCCCCACCTACAATGCCCGCATGACCTGGCAAGGCGACCCCTCTTCCGTGCGGCTCAACGGTGCCGACCTGTATTTCGAGGTGACGGGGCCGGAAGGCAGTGACCTCCCGCCCCTCGTCTTTCTGCACGGCGGCCCCGGCTACAACAGCTATTCCTTTCAGGACCTCTTCGGGGAGCGGCTGGAGGGGCGGCGGGTGGTGTACCTCGACCAGCGCGGCTCGGGGCGCAGCGGGGCGCTGGAGGACAGCGAGCAGGGCGCCGAGACGCTCGACCTCGACACACTCGTGGCCGACGTGGAGGCGCTGCGCGAGCACCTCGGCTTCGAGAGCCTCGTGCCGCTGGGGCACGGCTTCGGGGCGCTCGTGGCGCTGGAGTACGCCCGGCGCTTTCCGGTCCGCACCGCCCGCGTGGTCGTGGTCAATCCCTGGGTGCATTTCCCTGGACTCGCGCTGACCCTGCTCGCGGAGGCCGCCGCCCGCCGGGGCCAGCCTCTCGACGACCCGGCCGCCACCGTGCGGGCGCGGACCCCGGAGGGCGAGTACCCCCCCGTCGGCGCGGCCCGCATCGAGGCGGCCTTCTCGCTCGTTAACGCCCGCGACCTGCTCAACGCGCTGCAGTTCCGCGACGCCCCCAGCCGGATGCGGCTGGAATTCATCGACGCCGAGGGCCAGCTTGCCGGGGGCGGGGAGGTGCAGCAGGCGCTCGTCAACCAGGGCCTGTGGGAGTTCGAGTACCCGCCCTTCCTCCAGGAACTCCGCCGCCCGGTGTTCGTGATCGCCGGGGTCCACGACCGCACCAGCTACCCCGAGCAGGTCGAGTGGCTGGCCGACCTCGCCGGGGCCGACGTGACGGTGCTCGACGCCGGACACTACCCCTGGCTGGACGACGAGGACGCCTTCGCCGAGGCGCTGGAGGAGGCGCTGACCCGGTAGGGGGCTCTGAGGGCAAGGCTTGTCGTCGCGCTCGGAAGAACCGGAGGTGGGAAGGGTCAGATTGGTCCTCCTGGCCGTTCTTCTCGGCATCGCTTCGGGAGTGGTCGCCTCACCCCATCACGTTAGCCTGGCCGGAAATCTCTGCGGCCCGTCCCTCTAGCTCGGGGGGAAGTGCATCAACCTCGTGACCGGCTGGGGATGGCCCACCGCGTTCATCACGGACAACGCTGCCGTATCCGTTCTGGGGAGTGTGGGCACCGACGATTCCTTCCACCTGGGAAACCTGCTGGTCAACATCCTTTTCTATTCCGGCGTGCTCAGCGTGGCTGTCGGCCTGGGCAAGCAGGTTGGAAGGCGGTAGGCCCGGAACACGTCCCAGATCCCCCGTCTCAGGGGAGCGCGGCCTCCCCTCCTCCCCGCCTCCTCACAGCAAACCCGCTAGACTGGCGGCACCCTTATGAAAGCCGTGATTCTGGCCGCCGGGCGCGGTCGCCGCTTGCTGCCCCTGAGTGCGGGGCGGCCCAAGCCTGCGCTGCCCATCGCGGGGGTGTCCCTGCTGGCGCGGGGGGTGCGGGCGCTGCGGGCGGCGGGGGTGGGCGAGATCGCGGTGGTGACCAGCCCCGCCCACGAGCCCGAGCTGCGCGAGGCCACCCGCCAGGAAGGCCCGCTGACCTTTCTGCACCAGCATGAGCCGCGCGGCACCGGGCACGCGGCGCTCGCCGCCCGTGACTTTTTCGGGGGCGAGGCGGGCGTGGTGTACCTGGGAGACAACCTCTTCGCCGACCCGCTCGCGCCGCTGCTCTCGGCGCTCGACGGGGCCGACGCGGTGCTCGCCGTCAAACAGGTGCCCGACCCCCGCGCCTACGGGGTGGCGACGGTGCGGGAAGGCTGGCTCACCGGGCTGCACGAGAAGCCCGCCGAACCGCTGAGCGACCTGGCGGCCTGCGGGGTCTTTGCCTTTCAGCCCCACGTGCTGGACGAGGTCGCGCGGCTCCCGGCCAGCGAGCGCGGCGAGATCGAGTTTCCGCAGGCGCTGGCGCGGGTGGTGGCGGGGGGCGGGCGGGTGCGGGCCGTACCGCTGGGGGGCTACTGGGCCGACGCGGGCACGCCCCATGACCTGCTGACGGCGGGGGCGCATGTCCTCGCGGGCCTCTCGCCCCGTGTGGACGGCGAGGTGGAGGGCAGCACCCTCTCGGGCACAGTGGTGGTCGAGGCGGGCGCCGAGGTCCACGGCTCGCACGTCACGGGGCCGGTGTGGATCGGCCCCGGCGCCCGGGTGCGCGGCTGCGTGCTGGGGCCGAACGTCAGCGTGGGGCCGGACGCGGTGCTGGAGGGCGCGACACTGCGCGACTCCCTGATCGACGAGGGGGCGCGGGTGCTACACCCCTCGCGGCCGCTCTCGCACGCGGTGATCGGCCGCCGGGCCACCGTGACCGCCCCCACCGGGGACGGGGTGCAGCTCGCGCTGGGGGACCACAGCGTGCTGCGGGTGTAGGCACTCAGGGCTGTCGTACCCTGGGGCATGACCCGCCCCCCTGCCCGGCCGACCGGTTCCGCCCCGCCTGAGCCCCAGGGCGAGGTCGTCATCAGCGGGGTGGACACCGGCCCCGCCGAGGCCGAGCGCGGGAACCTCACCCCCACCGAGGACCACGCCCGCTTCCAGCCCCCGGAAGAACGCGAGCCGGAGGACGAGGACGGCTGATTAAGCTTCCAGCCCTCCTGCGCCCGACGCGCCAGCGGCCAGACCAGGGCCAGCCCCGCGAGCAGGGCGACCAATCCCAGCATCAGGGCCGGGGTGGGCAGGGGCCGGGCCGCGAGCGCCGCACCCAGTGTCAAGCCGACCGCGTTCACGCCCATCAAGGCCCCGACCACCCGCCCCCGGACCTCCGCCCCCACGAGCTGTTGCGAGCGGGTCGTGGCCGCCACCTCCAGCAGGCCCAGCCCCAGCCCGAAGACGGCAGCCGAGGCCCACCACACGGGCACCCCTGTGAAGGCGAAGCCCAGCGTGCCCAGCACCAGCACCCAGCGGCCCGCGCCGATCAGCGTGTCGAGGCTGCGGCGGGCGGCCAGCGGCGTCACCAGCGCGATGCCGACGAGGACCCCGCCCGAGATCAGCGCCTCGAAGACGGCGTAGTCGGGGGCACCACGCCCGAAGGTGCCCAGGTGGACGGGGGCGCGGACGTTCATCACGTTCAGGGCGACGTTTAGGGCGAAACTCATGCTCAGCAGGGCCAGCAGCAGCGGTGAGCGGCGAATGACCCCCAGGCCCTCCAGCGCGTCCCGTACGGGCTGGACCCGACCGCCCGCCGCGCCCGGCAGCCAGGGCAGGGCGAGCGCAGCGGCGGCCAGCCCCAGAATCAGCGGAGTGCCCACCAGCAGCGTGCCCCCTGCCCCAACCAGATGCACGAGGACGCCGCCCACCCCGTAGCCCACCAGCGGCGCCCCCATCAGTGCTCCGCTGTTCAGGCTGTTGGCGCGGGCCAGCAGCCCGGCCGGAACCAGGCGCGGCACCAGCGCGGCCCCGGTCGCATACGCCAGCGTCGAGAGCAGCCCGTTTAGAAAGGCAAGCGCGGCCAGCCCCGCCAGCGGCAGCGTGCCGCTCAGCGCCCAGGCCCCGGCCACCCCCACCGCCAGCGCCCGCAGCCCCGCGCTCAGGGCCAGCACCCTGCGCGGCGGCAGGCGGTCGGCCAGCCCACCCAGCAGCGGCGCGAGGAAGCGCGGCAGGCTCCCGAACAGCACGACCAGCCCGACCGCTCCGGCCCCCTCCCCGGCCCCCAGGGCCAGAAAGGGCAGCGCCACCGACACCGCCGAGTCCCCCAGCGCGGCCCCGGTCAACCCGGTCCAGTACCGCCAGAAGGAGTGGGGCAGCGCAGCAGAAGCAGGCACAGTCGTCATGGCTCCAGCGTCCGGCGTACCCTGCCGAAGATGCCGCAGACCATTTTGGGTTCCTTCGGGGGCGAGTGGTTCAAGGTCGCCACGCCGGAGCAGGCGCGGCTCCTCAGCGACCCCGCCGCCCTGCGGCACCTCGAACCCTTCCTGGGACGGACGCTGGGGGCCGCCGCCGCCGCGCGGGAGGCGGGCGTCAGCGTGGAGCGGATGCTCTACCGGGTACGGCAACTCGTGACGGCGGGGCTGCTGACGGAAGTGGGCCAGGAACGGCGCGGTGGGCGGCCCATCCGGCTCTACCGGGCGCCCGCCGGATTCTGGCTTCCCTTTCACCTCACGCCCTTCGCGGACCTCGAAGCGCAGATCGCGCGGCACGGGCGGCCCTTCGACCGGCTGCGGGCACGGGCCGGGGCGCGGCGACTGGCGGAGCTGGAACTGGGGACCCGTCTCCTCTACCGCGACCAGCGGGGCGAGGTGCATTCGGAAATCCTTCTGCCCGAGGGCCAGACCCTCGCGCAATTGCGTCAGCACACCGTCGGCGGCGATTACATGGGCGTCCTCTGGCTGGACGAGGCGACGGCCCGGCGGGTCCAGGGTCTGCTGGACAGCCTGCGCGAGGAACTGAGCGGGTGGGGGACCGAGCAGGCGGGACGGCGCCCCTACCTGATCCAGACGGCCCTGTTGCCCCTCAACCCCGGCGACCGCGAGGAACTGCTGGGGCCGCCGGGCTGAACCGGGTCCAAGCGTGACGGAACGCCTCACGTCCCTGTAAGCTGGACGGGTGCTCTCCCTTCAGAAAGCGGCCAGCATCCTGGGGGCCTTCAGCGCCGAGCAGCCCGAGTGGGGGGTGCGGGCGCTCGCGGCGCACCTCGGCGTGCCGCGGGCCACGGCGCACGCTTACCTCGCCGGGCTGACCGGGGCCGGGTTCCTGCGCCGCACCCCGGCGGGGCGCTACCGTCTGTCGTGGCACATCGCGGAGATGGGCGCCCACCTCACCTCGGCGCTGCCCTGGTTTCCAGACGCGCGGGCGCTGATCACCCGGCTGGCGCTGGAGGTGCGGGCGGTGGCCTTCCTGTGCATCCTGGAGGGCGAGGAGGTCGTGTGCGCCATCCGTGAGCGCCACCCCGACGCCGACATCGACCTGCCGCTCGACATCTATCTCCCAGCGACCGCCACCGCGAGCGGCAAGATCCTGTATGCCTACGGCGACGTGCAGCCGCGCGAGTTCGCCGCCTGCACCCAGAGCAGCATCACCACCCCCGACGAGTGGCGCACCGAACTCGGCCGGGTGCGGCGCCGGGGCTACGCCTACTCCATCGAGGAATGGATTCCGGGGCAATGCACCCTGGGCGTGCCCTACCACCACGGCGGGCAAGTGGTCGCCGCCATCGGCGTGCAGATGAGCGCCCAGCGTTACCTGCGGGAGGAAAGGTCCATCCGCGAGCGCGTGCTGGGCATCGTGCGCGAGGCCGAGGGACTGGGGTAGAGAGGTTGGACTAACCGTCCCCACCGCGCAGGGCCATCAGGTCCAGTTCCCAGCTCAGTTGCTCCAGTGCGGCCGGGCTCACGCCGGACAGCATCCCCGCGAGGGCGGCGGCCTCCTCCAGCGTCTCGGCCCACAGGTCGGGGCCGGAGGGCAGGACGCGCACCCGCACCTGCCCGTCGGTCATGAGGTCCACCCGCACGCCGCGCCCGGCTTCGTCGCCGGGAATGTTCAGCAGGGGACGCCGGACCTCGCTCGTCATGGGCGGAGACTAGCCCAGTTTTCCCGCTCCAGCGCGTACCACACCGTCGGCACCCGCTCACCCCGGTACCCGTCCGGCCCGCCCTCCCCCACTTCGGAAAAGCCCAGCCGCCGCATCAGCGCGTGCGAGGGCAGGTTGGGGCGGTGGACCTCGGCGGTCACGGTCTGCAAGCCGAGGTCACCGAAGGCGTGCGCGAGCAGGAGCTGACCCGCTCGCGTCCCTACACCTTGACCCCACAGTTCCCGCTCCCCGATGGCAATGCCGAACTCACCCGACGTGTCGCTCAGATCCGCGAGGTCTACATAGCCGACGAGCCGTCCGCCGTACTCCACGCCCCAGCGCCGGAAATCCGGTCCCGTTCCCGCGATGATGCCCTGCCAGTGCCGCCGCACCACCCGCCCGGCCAGCCCCACCGTCCAACCCGCCGCCCGGCAGAACTCGGCGTCGGCGGCCCAGCGCACGGCGGCTTCCTCGTCACCGGGGCGCAGGGAGCGCAGGGTGACCGTCAGTTCTTGTCTCCGAAGCTCCAGATTTCGAGGTCGTCCACCGACTCGCTAACCTTCTTCAGGCTGGCGAGGTCCTCACGGCTGGCCTGCTGGGGCTGCGCGGTCCCCGCCCCCGCCCCGGTCGGACGCCCCACCGCCCCCGCCATCACCTCGGCGGGAACGGCGGCAAGCATGGAGGCGAGCTGTTTGGGGGTGGCGTCGAGCAGCGCGTCGGAGAGCACCTCGTCGGGCACGTCGGCGGAGATGCGGGCGCGGGCGGCGGCGACGGCGGCGGGGTCCACCTCGGGGCGGACGGCGACTTCCTCGTCGAGGCCCGCCGTGCCGGGAGGCCGGGGCGCGGCCGAAGAGCGGGAGCGCCGGGCCAGCAGCAGGGCGGCCACGGCGACGGCCACGAGCAGGAACAGCAGGAACGTCATGCCCCCACCCTAGCGGGCTGGCCCCGGTCCGCGCTTCCCCTGACCGGAGGGGAAAGGCGCGGCGACGGGGCCACCGAAGCTTCATGCTGCGGGGGCAAAACGCAGATCAGGCGAGCCGTGGAGCATTGCCGCGACTCACCTGACGGGGGCGACCTGGGGGCGCGGTTACGCCTCCGAGTACGTCTTCTCGATGGGCAGGCCCACCGCGTTGCCCCACTCGGTCCACGAGCCGTCGTAGTTGCGAACCTTGGGGTAGCCCAACAGCTCGCGCAGCACGAACCACGAGTGGCTGCTTCGCTCCGCGATGCGGCAGTAGGCGATCACGTCCTTGTCGGGAGTCACGCCCTCGCCCTCGTACAGCGCCCGCAGCTCGTCCGCGCTCTTGAAGGTGCCGTCCTCGTTCGTGGCCCGCGCCCAGGGGATGTTGCGGGCGCCGGGGATGTGGCCGCCGCGCAGCACGCCTTCTTGCGGATAGTTGGGCATGTGGGTGACCTTGCCCGAGAACTCGTCGGGGCTGCGAACATCCACCATCGCGCCCTGGCCCGCGCGGACGGCTTCGATGTGGGCCTTGACTTCGTCGCGGTAGGCCCGCAGGCTCTCGTCGCGGCGCAGGGCAGGGTACTTGGTCGGCTCGAAGGAGGACACGTCGGTCGTCAGCTCGCGGCCTTCCGCGACCCACTTCTGGCGCCCGCCGTTCATCAACTTGAGGTTCTGGACGCCGTTGTAGCTCAGGAACCAGTAGGCGTAGGCCGCCCACCAGTTGCTCTTGTCGCCGTACAGGACGATCTGGTCGCCGGGCTGGATGCCGAGCCGACCCAACAACGCCGACAGCTCCTCGGCGCTGATAAACTCACGCTCCTGGGGATGCCAGAAGTCGCCCTGCCAGTCGATCTTCACGGCGCCGGGAATATGCCCGGTCTCGTACAGCAGGATGTCCTCGTCCACTTCCACGAGGCGGATACCGGGGGTGTTCAGGTGCTCGGCAACCCACTCGGTGCTCACCAGCACGTCTTTTGCATAGTCCATCGTTGACCTCCAGGGGTGAGTGTAAGCGACTCCGGCCATAGTTGACCAAAAGGGTCAACTGGGTGACCTTCACCATACCGCGCCCGGCGGGGGGGGTACAGTGGCCGCATGACCGACGCGGCCCCCCTTCCCGAAAAGCTCCAGCAGATCGTGAGCCTGTTCAAGTCCGCGCCCAAGCCGCTGCGCCTCCAGGCCCTGCTGGAATACAGCAAGAAGCTCCCGCCCCTGCCCGAGAAGTACGTCGAGCACCCCGAGTTCCTCCAACCGGTGCCCGAGTGCGCCAGCCCCTTTTTCCTGGTGACCGAGCGTGACGAGGACGGCGGCGTGAACATGTACTTCAAGGTGCCGGAGGAAGCCCCCACCGTGCGCGGCTACGCGGGCATCCTGCACGAGGCGCTTCAGGGCGAGAAGCCCGAGACGATCCTGAATATTCCGGACCAGTTCTACATGGACATGGGCCTGACCGAACTCATCACACCGATGCGCCTGCGCGGCATGGGCGCGATTCTGATGCGGCTGAAGAACGAGGTGCGGGAAGGCGCATAGCGCGTGGCTTGTGGCGTGTAGAGGAAGGTGGGCGACGGAATTCCAGTCGCCCACCTTCCTTTTTCGTCCGTCCGCCCTATTCCGCCCCCTTCACCTCGCGCGGCGGCGGCCCGTTGCGGTGCGCTTCCCGCAGGGCCGCGAGCGCCCGGCCCCGGTGGCTGATCGCCTGCTTTTCCTCCAGGGTCATCTCGGCCAGGGTGCGGGTTCCGCCGTCGGGGACGAAGAGAGGGTCGTAGCCGAAGCCGTTCTCGCCGCGCGGACCTTCCAACAGGGTGCCGGGCAGCTCGCCCCGGTAGCTCTCGACGTGGCCGTCGGGATAGGCCAGGACGATCACCGAGACGAACTTCGCCCGGCGGGTGGGGGCGCGGCGCAGTTGCTCCAGCAGGTAGAGGTTGCGCTCCAGGTCGCTGTTTCTGTTTCCGAAGCGGGCGCTGTAGACGCCAGGCTGCCCGTTCAGCGCTTCGACCTCCAGCCCCGAGTCGTCGGCCAGGGCGGGGAGGCGGGTGGTCATTGAGGCGGCGCAGGCTTTCAGGGCCGCGTTTTCCTCGTAGGTCGCGCCCGTCTCCTCGGGCAGAGGCAGCCCGCCGAGGCCCTCCAAGGTCCATCCCAGGCCAGATAAGGCCGCGCCGATCTCGCGCACCTTTCCCGCGTTCCCGGTCGCCACGACCACCCGCATTCCGTTCCCGTTCCCAGCCGCGTCACTCGTCACCCGCCGAGTGTAGACGACGGGAGAGGCCAGCAGAGCGTCAATCGCCGCCCAGCGGTATCTCGGCCCGTACCCGCCACCGCTCCTCGCCCTCCCGCTTTTCAAACAGGGCCACCGAGCGGAAAGTCTGGGCGTGGTGGGGCGCGGTCAATGCCTCCAGCCGTGCCCGCAATCCCGCCGGGTCGTCACCCCCGTAGGGCTGCACCAGCGTGAAGTGCGGCTGCCAGGAGTCCAGTCCGCGCGGGGTGTGCAGCAGCGCCATCCGCGCCTGCTCGAAGGCGGGCGAGGCGGGCGTGACCTTGCCCGCGAACGGAGAAGCTGTCACGAAGCGGGCGAGCCGCGCCAGCAAGAGCGTGTGCAGCACCAGCAGGGGCGCGTTCGCTTCCAGCCGATGCACCCACGTTTCCCCGCCGTCCCAGACCTCCACCCGCCCGCCCGTCAGGGTCAGCACCGCGCCGGGCGAAAGGCAGGCCACGCCCACCCGCACCTCGGCCTCTATGTCCGGCCAAAGGGCGGGGTCAGTGAAAAAGCCCTCCACCAGCGTGAGGTGAAAGCCGTAGGGTCCGGCGTCCGCCTGATCTTCCGGGCGCAGGAAGTCCGGCAGGGGCCGCGTCTCCTCCGCCCGCACGTCGTAGCCCAGCAGGTCGCTGCCCGCCTCATACAGCGGGCTGCCCGCCGGGGGACAGAGGTAGACGGCAAAGCGGGTGCCGGAGCGGGGGTCAGTCATAGGAACGTCCGTGTGGGCGTGGATGACTTATGGGCATCGCTGTTGCGTTGGTCACCCTGCTGCTTCTCCTGACCATAGGCGCTGCCCTGTGGGTGTCGTCCGGACGACCAACCAGCCGAGGTGAGCGGGAGATCGGTCAGATCATGGTCACGGTCAGTGTCCTCGGGCTGTTGCTGACGATGGGTCTCATTTATTGGCTGGGCCGAATCCTGTAACTCCATCTGGCTCCCAGTCTCAAAACACCCGCCAGCGGTAGAACAGGAAGGCCAGCGTCCCGGCGAGCGCCGTGGCGATGCCCAGCACGATCCACAGCGCCTCCGGGTTCTCCTGAAAGGGCAACGGCACGTTCATTCCGAAGATGCTGGTCACCAGGGTGGGAATCGCCACCAGAATGGTCGTCACGGTGAGCACCTTCACGACCTCCTGCACGTTGTTGCTGATGACGGAGGCGAAGGCGCCCGCCATGCTCGTCAGGATGTTGCTGGCGATGGACGCCATCTCGATGGCCTGGAGGTTCTCGATCAGCACGTCGTCGAGCAGCTCGGAATCTTCCTCGTACATCTCGAAGATGCGGTCGCGCTTGACCCGCTCCATCATCGCCTCGTTCGCCTTGAGGCCGGTAATGAAGTACACGAGGCTCTTTTCGAGCTTCAGCAGGTCCATCAGTTCCTTGTTGCGGGTGGCCGTCTCCATGCGGTCCTCGATGGCGTCCACCCGCTTGTTGATCTGGCGCACGTCGATCAGGAACCGCTGGGCATTGCGCAGGAAGAGTTGCAGGGTCAGGCGATTCTTCTTGGCGGTGCTGACCCGCCGCACCAGCCCATTCACCACGTCGTTGACCACCGGATTCTCGGTCGCGCACACGGTCACGAGGCAGTGGTCGGTGTGCAGGATGCCCAGCGGCACGGTGTCGTAGGGGATGTCGCTGTCCTCGCCCAGCCGGTAGCTCGTCTGCATGATGATCAGGAGTTGGCCATCCTCGCGCTCGAAGCGCGAGCGCTCGTCGGGGTCGAGGGGGTAATTCAGGTAGTCGAGGTCGAGGCCCGTCTCGCGGCTGACGCGGGCGAGTTCCTCGGCGGTGGGCGCGACGACGTGAATCCAGCCGCCGTCGACGTAGCCGTCCGCGAGCTGGAGCTTGCCGCCGATGCTGCGGTAGTAGGTCAGCATGCAGGCCCGCCGTGACTGTTAGGGGAGGGGTAGAACATGGCGCGTCCTCCAGGGATGGGATACGTGAGGCCGAAGCGGAAGACCGCCGAGACCGGCCAGCTTGAGACTGGGCGGCTCGTGGTCGGTCGGGGAGTCGGGAGTCACGTCATCACCTCCTCTGCGGGAGCGCCGGGGCGCGGACACCGGGCGACATGCTAGCAGCGCGGCGCGGCCCGCAAAAAGCCCCGGCGCGGGACCGGGGCTGGCGAGGGTCGGGAAGGCTTACAGGCCGAAGAAGACGCGGTTTTTGACGATGAACTCGGTTTCCCCGGCGGGCACGTCCTCTTCCGGGAAGATGGCGCTGACCGGGCAGGCAGGGACACAGGCGCCGCAGTCGATGCACTCGTCGGGGTGAATGAGGAACTGGTCGCCGCCGTCGTAGATGCACTCCACCGGGCAGACCTCGGTGCAGGCCTGGTCCTTGACGCCGATGCAGGGGCTGACAATCACGTGAGGCATGCGGGACAGTATGCACACCCCTCCGGGGGGCCGCAAGGCGGGAACACCCACAGTTCCCCCTCAGAATTTCCCGAGCTGCACGCCAAAAAACCCGACTGTCTCCGTCAGGATTGCCCGATTGCCCCCAGGTGCCGCTCGGCCAGATCGAGGTCCGCGTCCTTGTCCACGTCGGTGCCGATGGCGGCGTGCCCGGTGATCAGGGCACGGGCCTGGACGCCCAGGATGGCGCTGACCTTCCCCTCCAGCGCAGGCACGGTGAGGCGGCGGGTCAGCAGCCCCAGCAGCACGCCGGGGCCGATCAGTGCGGCGAGGCGCAGGGGAGCCTTGCGGGCGCCCAGCACCTCCCGCAGCCGGGGCAGGAACTCGCCCACCAGCCGGGGGTCGAGCAGGAAGACGTTCCCCCCGGTAAAGCTTCCCTCGCGCAGCCGGGCGTAGGTGCGCTGCACACCGGGGAAAGCCGCCTCGCAATCTGTGCGCCGAACAACCGGGTAGACGAGGGCCGCGTCGCCGGGCGCGGTGTCCAGCACGTCCGCAAGTTGCGCGGCGGTCACCAGCGGGATATCCGCCGTCGCCACGATCACGCGCTCGCCGGGGGCCAGGCCACGGGCGCTCAGGGCCTCCACACCCGCCTCCAGATTGCTCAGCAGGGTGCCGTGGTCGGTGACGCGCTCGTCAATGAGGGCGTCCATCTCGGGCGTGGTCGGACCGACGTAGGCCACCCGGCCCACCCGCCCGCTGCCGCGCAGTGCCCGCAGCACGTGCAGCGCCATCGGCTCGCCCGCCACCGGAATCAGCCCCTTGACGCTGACCCCATGCGCCGCCGCGAAGGGGTCGCCGGGGTCACCGCCGCCCAGCACGACGGCGCTCCACTGCGGGGCGGGGGCAGCCTGCTCATGACTCATGCGCGAGAGCGTACCACCCCGCCCCCCGCGCGGGCCGGAAGGTGCAGCGTGGCCGTGAACCCCCCACCGGGGGCACCCGAGAGCCGCAGCTCGCCCCCATGCACCTCCGCCGCGCGGCGGGCCAGCGCCAGCCCCAGCCCGTGCCCCCCGGCGGTGCGGCTGGCGTCGGGACGGTAGAAGGCCTCGCCCAGCCGGGCCAGGGTCGCCGCGTCCACGCCGGGGCCGTCGTCGCGGACTTCCACTTCGGCCCCACCTGCCCCGTCCGGGCGCACCGTGACAGTCACCGCTGCACCCGGCGCGTGCAGCAGCGCGTTCGCGGTGAGGTTCCACACCGCCTGCCCCAGCAGCACCCGGTCGCCGTGCGTGGTCAGGGCCTGCGGCGCGATCAGGTCCACATCGGCCTCCGGGGCCAGTTCGCGGGCACGGTCCACCGCCTCCGCCGCAAGGTCGCGCAGGGGCACCGCCGCCCGCGAGAGGGCCGCCGGGTCGCGGGCGAGCAGGAGGAGGTGGTTGGTGAGGGTCGAGAGCCGGGTGAGGTCGGTGCCCAGTTCGCGCAGCTCGGCCCGGTAGCGCTCCGGCTCGCGGTCGTGGGCGAGGGTGGCGTCCACCCGCGCGGTCAGGGCGGCCAGCGGCGAGCGCAGGTCGTGGGCGGCGGCCCGCACGAAGTCCTGCTCGCGGTCGCGGGCGTCGGCCACCCGCCCAAAGGCCCCCTCCAGCGTGCGGGCCAGCCGCGCGAGTTCGTCGCCCTCGCCCGCGCCGGGCAGCGGCGAGCGCAGGTCGCCCCCCGCCCCGATGCGCCGCGCCGCTCCCTCCAGCCGCCGCACCGGGGCCAGTAGCCGCCCGGCCACCGCGTACCCCAGCCCCGCCGCCAGCGCGAGCACCAGCGGCAGCAACCACGCCAGCGCCCTCGCGAAGGCCTGCCGCGCCTCAGTGAGCACGGGCGCGTCCGACAGCACGGCCAGCGTGGCCCCACCGCGCAGGGACCGCACCGCCAGCAAGCGGCCGTCCAACGTGTACACGTCCGGTGGGAGGGCCGTGTCCAGCTCGGCGGGAAAACGCGGCGTCTGCGCCTGCCCGCCGGGACCGCTCAGCCGGAGTTCCAGAAAGCGGGTCTGCGCGTCCGAATCCGCGAGCCGCTCCAGCCCCCCCGCCGACAGCACGCCCACCCCGAATGACCGCGCCGACTCCTCCAGCGCCCGTTCCACCCGCACCTGCACGGCGCTCGCCGCACTCTGGAGGGCCTCCACCTGCGAGATCCACAGCAGCCGGTTCACCGCGAAAAAGAGGCCCACCGCCACCAGCACGGCGGCGAGCGCGGTCGCCAGCCCAGCGGTGAGCGCGAGGCGGGCGCGGAGGGTCAGGCGCATGGGCAGGCCCGGAGGGGTAATACGGGAGTGCTTCTCACTTCGCTCGGACGATTCCCAGGCATCACCGCAATCTGGTAGGCGAGATCAAAACCTCCGCGAGAGGCGTTCCTGGGAGCAGGGGGGAAGGTGCGCTTTCTCGCGCTGGGACGGCTGCGCCGTTCACCCCCCACCCAGCCTCCCCCGCAAGGGGCGAGGAGCAAGAACACCGTGCCGCACGACTTTTTTCTGTGACCTGCGTCGATCATCGGCGGACGGCTGAGGGCCGCCGTTCCTCCCCTCACCCCGCCACCCGGTAGCCCCGCCCCCGCTCGCTGCTTACAGCCTCCGGCGCGAGCTTGCGTCGCAGGTAGCGCACGTACACGTCCACGATGCGGGCCTCGCCGCCGAACTCCGGCCCCCAGACCCGGTCCAGCAGTTCCTCGCGGGTAAACCAGCGGTCGGGCGCCAGCGCGAGGGCTTCGAGCAGCGCGTACTCGCGGCCCGTCACGGCGACCTCTGCCCCGTCCCAGGTCACCACCCGGCCCACGGTGTCCAGCACCCCGCGCCCACCCGAAAAGGTGACGCGCGGGCTCGGCGCTCCCCGCTCCCGCCGCGACAAGGCCCGCAGCGTGGCAAGCAGCTCCGGCACCGCGAACGGCTTGACGAGGTAGGCGTCTCCCCCCAGGTCCAGCCCCTGCACCCGGTCTTCCAGCTCGCCCCGCGCCGTCAGGAAGAGGATGGCCGCCTCCGACCCCGCCGAGCGCAGCTCCCGCGCGATCTCGAAGCCGTCCAGGCCCGGCAGCATCACGTCCAGCACGACCAGGGGGTACTCGCCGACGAGCGCTTCCTCCAGGCCCTCCGGCCCGGTCTGCCGCCACGTCGCCGCGTAGCCCGCCTCGCGCAAGGCACCCAGCGTCGGCTCCGCGATTCGGGGGTCGTCCTCGACAAGCAGCAGGCGCATGGGGCCAGTCTAGAGGGCCTGGTAAACCGGGCGTTAACCGGAGAGCGTGCGCAGCAAGGCCCACCCCAACCCCACCAGCCCGGCCAGAAACAGCAGTCCCAGCGAGGGCAGCAGCCAAGGCAGGCGCCGCGCAAGCCGTCCGCTCCGTGCCCGTGCGTCCGCCAGCACCGCCGGGGGCAGTCCCCGCGCCGCGAACGCGAGCACCGTGGGCACCACCACGAGGTCGTCCCCGACGCCCAGCAGCGGCAGGGCCTCGGGCAGCAGGTCCACCGGGCTCAGCGCGTAGGCGAGCGCGGCCAGGGCCGCCAGCCGTGCCCGCGCGGGCGTGCGGCGGTCGCGCAGGGCGAGCAGCAGGGTCAGGGCGTCCCGCCAGATGCGGCGCAGTCGGAAGATCACGGGGCTAGATACGGGGAAAACGGCCATAGGGTTCCTCTGGAGTCGGTCCACCCACATTCGCCTGCTTTATCAAATTTCACCGATTACCATCAGACATGAACCCTGCCCCGCCCGTGATCCTCGACGATCCGCCGGGAACTGCCCTGGGCATGAAGCTGTCCGGGCAGGTGGTCCTGACGCGGGTGCGGGGGACGCCTCCCCTCCGTTCGAGGTTATCGGTTGCCCTTCTTTGCGGTCTTCTGACGCTCACTGGCAACCCAGCCGCGTCGGCCCAGGTCAGTCCAGCAGCCCAGGGGGCCACTCCAGCCAGCTCTTCGGCGCTGGAGTGGCGCATTCGCCCGCTCGCGCGTGAGCTGGCGATGCATGAGCGCTTTTACCGCTCGGCCTGGCCTGGGGGAGAGCAGGCTGCGGTGGAAACCATCGTCACGGACGGCGCGGCGGCTTATCTCCTGAGGTTCGGGGAGGTGTCGAGCTTTCCGCTGGCGGAGCTGCCCGCTTCTATCCGGCAGGCCATGGGCCTGAGCTTCGAGCATGACCGGGCACGGCGGCGGGCCTACTACTGCCTTGACGCGCCTTTCCTGGGCTTGCCCCCCGAAGTGGCGAACAGAGAATTGGTACGCCTCATCGTGCATGAAACCTTCCACGCCTTCGTCCAGGGAAACAACTGGCTGGAGGTGTCGCGCCTCATTGCCAGGGGCAGCCGCCGGGTGCAGACTTACCCAGTGGTGGCCGAACCCCGCGCCTACCGGGAAGAACTGGGCAGGCGGCTGCTGGACGCCCTCACCACCCCGGACCCCTCCTGGCGCAGCCGCCTGCTGGCCGAAGCCGCCGGGCTGTATCAGGGCTGGAAAACCAGGTTCCCGGAGGAAGCACGCCTCAGCCAGTGGACCGACATCATGGAGGGGAGCGCGACCTACTTCGAGGCACGGGTGGGCCTGATGACCCAGGGGGCAGACGGGAATGCCTCAGCGCTGGCGTCGTACCTCCCCCAGTCGGTCCCCCCGGCCCGGCCGGACCTCACCACCGAGGCCTACCGCCTGGGGGCGCTGGCGGGGCTGCTCCTCGATCAGGAAGGGGACCCGCTGCGGTGGAAACAGCGGCTGATGGCGGGCGTGACGCCTCTCGAACTGCTGTTGGGCACCCGGACTCCGCAGCAGGTGACTCCATCCGGGGCGGCGCTGGGGCAGGCTCAGGAAGCCGCTGACCGGCTCAATGAGGCCCTCTCGCCGTGGCTGGACCCTGTGCTGGCCCACCTGCGGGCGGGCGCTCCCTTCCTCGTCCTCGAGGGCAGGCCCCAGGGTTCCTTCAGCCCGAAGGGGTTTTACCGATCCGCCGCGTTTCCGGAGTACACCTTGACCCCCCTCACGAGGGCGACCGTGGAGACCAAACAGGGCACGGTGACGATTGAAAACGCGGTGTGGCTCGAACAGGAGGGTGCCCAGATGTCGATGACCTTCGTGGTCGAGCCGGGCTGGGTCGGGACACAATCCGGCCGGTTGGTCGTCACGCACCCTGGGCTGAGCAGGCCCCTGGAAGTGACGCGGGAAACGGACGCGCGGGGCCGGACCATTTACCGGGCGCGGTAGTCCCGCCTGGAGAGAGCGCGGCCTCTGCTATCCTGGCCCGCAGGCGCAGGCGGCCTCACGCCGCCCACCCCGGAGGTTTCCCCAGGCAGACGACTCGGCCCCTCAGCGCCGAGCCAGCGTGTACCGCGAGGACACGCGAGAGACACCGCAACGGCACATCACCGGCAAAACGTCCCCATAGCGGGGGCGGGTGATGACTGGCTCGTTCCGGTGCTCTCCCCAGGGGGACCTCGCCCGGTTCGGGCACTTCCAGCATGTGGCTCCGGCGCGGGCAGTGTGCTAGGATTTTTCACTGGTGACTCGCCCCCCCCTCCTTGGACGGGACGGGCGAGCGAAGAAGCCGGACACCGGGGCAGCGTTCCCGGCGCGGCAGGAGGAAGGGAAGAGATGTTTGCGATCATTCAAAGCGGCGGCAAGCAGTACCGCGTGCAGGAAGGCGACGTCGTGCGTGTGGAGTCCCTCACGGGCGAAGCCGGGCAGACCCTGAGCCTCACCCCCCTCTTCGTGGGCGGCGAGCAGGCCATCTTCGGCGAAGGCGCCGGGCGCTACAGCGTGGAAGCCGAGGTCGTCGAGCACGGCCGCGGCCCCAAGATCTACATCCGCAAGTACAAGAGCGGCATCCAGTACCGCCGCCGCACCGGCCACCGCCAGAACTACACGGCGATCCGGATCACGGGCATCAAGGGTTAATCCCGTTCTCGCCCCCGGTGAGAACCGAGCGGAGCGAGTAGGGACAGATCAGAAACTCGCGGCGTGGAGCGGCCCGAGGTGCACTGTCCGAGGGACGCGGAGCAGAGCGAGTTTCGCAGCAGGAGAGGTGAACTGAAATGGCACACAAGAAAGGCGTGGGTTCGTCCAAGAACGGACGCGACAGCAACCCCAAGTACCTGGGCGTGAAGAAGTTCGGCGGCGAAGTGGTTGTCGCCGGGAACATCCTCGTGCGTCAGCGCGGCACCAAGTTCAAGGCGGGCCAGGGCGTCGGCATGGGCCGCGACCACACCCTCTTCGCGCTGGTGGACGGCAAGGTCATCTTCACCAACCGTGGCGAGAAGGGCCGTTTCATCAGCGTGGAAACGGTGCAGGCGCCGGTCGCCGCCGACTGAACACGGCTGTACGGCACGCCCTGCCCGGCGACGTGGCGGGGCGTGTTTTTTTGAGACTCGACAACAAGCTGAGACGAGACAACAGAGGAGGTGCCGGATGGCATTTCGTGACGTGCTGGACATCGAGCTGGCGGCCGGAAATGGCGGCGACGGCAGCATGAGCTTCCACCGGGCCAAGTACATGGAAAAGGGCGGCCCGGACGGCGGCCACGGCGGGCGCGGGGGCAGCATCATCCTGCGGGCCATCGAAGGCGTGGAAAGCCTGGAGCGGCTGGTGGGGCGGCGCAAGTTCAAGGCCGAGAACGGGGCCTACGGCGAGGGCCGGTTGCGCCAGGGCTCGGACGGCTCGGACCTCTATATCGACGTGCCGGTGGGCACCACCGCCTTCGACCGCGACACGGGCAAGGTCATCGCCGACCTCGTGCGGCCAGGGCAGGAGCAGGTCATCGCGCGGGGTGGGCTCGGGGGCCGGGGCAACTCGACCTTCGTGAGCAGCACCCGGCAGGCGCCGCGCTTCGCGGAACTGGGCACGCCGGGCCAGAAGCGGCGGGTGCGGCTGGAACTGCGATTGATCGCCGACGTGGGATTGGTCGGCTACCCCAACGCGGGCAAGAGCAGCCTGCTGGCAGCCCTCTCGCGGGCGAACCCGGCCATCGCAGACTACCCCTTCACGACCCTCTCCCCCATCCTGGGCGTGGTGGACCGCGAGGACGTGGGCGAGCGCTTCACGATGGCCGACATCCCCGGCATCATCGAGGGCGCGTCGGAGGGCAAGGGGCTGGGGCTGGAGTTCCTGCGCCACATCAGCCGCACCCGGCTGCTGGTGTACGTGCTGGACGTGACCCGCGACCCGGTGGAGGAGCTGCGGGCCTTGCAGGCCGAGCTGCGGGCCTACGACCCCAGCCTGCTGGACAACGCCGCCGCCATCGCGCTGAACAAGGTCGAGCTGGTCGACGCCGACCTCATGGCGATGGTGGAAGGCGAGCTGGCGGACTTCGGCCTGCCCATCCTGCCCGTCAGCGCGAAGACGGGCGCGGGATTGTCAGAGCTGCGCGAGGCTCTCTTCCAGCTTCTGCCCGACCGCGAGTTGTGGGCACAGACCCAGGCGCTGGAGGTCGAGACCGACGAGGTGCGCGAGGAACCCCTGACGCTCACCTTCCGCGAGGACGCCCCCGAGCGCGGCCAGACCGACCCCGAGCGGGTCTGGGAGGTGCATGGGGGCGGCTTCGAGGCGCGGCTGGACCGCTTCTCCCGGCACATGGAGGACGCCGCCGAGTATCTCTCGAACCTCTTCAAGCGCCAGGGCCTCTACCGGGAACTCAAACGGGCCGGGGCGCGGGAGGGCGACACCGTGGAGATCGGCCCCTTCCGCTTCGAATACTTCGAGGACGAGGAATAACCCACAAGTGGGAGGGCCTCGCCTGCGAGTCGTGCAGGCGAGGCCCTCTCGTTGCTGGGGCTCAGCCCTTGGTGACGATCCGTACGGTGATCATCTCGTCGGGGGTGGCGCCCTCGATGGGCTGCTCTTGGCCGGAGCTGGCGTCGGCGGTGCGGGTCAGCTTGGCGAGCACATCGTCGCCCTGCACGACCTTGCCGAAGATGGTGTGGCGCCCGTTCAGGAAGTCGGTGGGCGCGAAGGTGATGAAAAACTGCGAGCCGTTGGTGGCCGGGCCGCTGTTCGCCATCGCCAGGATGCCGGGGGCGTCGAAGGTGAGGTCGGTGCGGAACTCGTCGGCAAACTGGTAGCCGGGGCCGCCGCTGCCTGTGCCCGTCGGGTCGCCCGTCTGCGCCATGAAATCCTCGATGACGCGGTGGAACTTGATCCCCTCGTAGTAACTGTTGCGGGCCAGCGCCACGAAATTGTTCACCGTGACGGGGGTCTCCTGTTCGTACAGGTCGGCGAGAATCTGGCCCTTGGTCGTGTCGATCAGGGCGTAATAGTCCTTGCCGTCTTCCAGGGCGAACTCGGGTTCCGCCTCGTACTCGCGCACGGGTTCCTCGGAGAGCGCGGGCACCAGGGTGTAGCCCGCCGGAACCGGGCCAGGCTCGCTGACCTTCTCGGCACTGGCTTCGGCGTCCTCGGTCTCGGTGGCCGCCCCTTCCTCCGCGTTCGCCTCCTCCGTCTCGGCCGAGGTCTCGTCGGTGGCGGACGTGTCGGTCTGGGCTTCTTCGGTCTGGCTGGCCGGGGTGTCGGTAGTGCTCTCCTGCTGGTCCTGACAGGCGGTCAGGGTCAGCAGGGCCGTGAGGATCAGCAGGGCGCGTTTCACCCCGGCAGTCTAGCGGGAAGGGGCCTGAGAAGAAGGGGCGGGGCGCCCACTCCACTGTGCCCTCTACACTGGGCGGGTGATCGTGACGATAGACGGCGTGGCGGCCAGCGGCAAATCGAGTGTGGCGTCGGGCGTGGCGCGGGCGCTGGGGATTCCCTATGTCAGCAGCGGCCTGCTGTACCGCGCCGCGACCCTGCTGGGGCTGGAGCAGGGGCTGGCTCTGGACGACGCGGCCAGCCTGCTCGCGCACCTGCACGCCAATCCCCTGCGCCTCGAACCCCGCGCCGAGGGCAACCGGGTGTGGGTGGGGGAGCGCGAGCTGACGGCCGACCTGCATTCCTCGCGGGTGGACGCGGGGGTCAGCGTGGTCGCCGCCCTGCCGGAGGTGCGGGCCTGGGTGGACGCGCACTTGCGTGCCCTGCCCGAGCCCTTCGTGGCCGAGGGGCGGGACATGGGCACGAACGTCTTTCCCCACGCGGGGGCCAAGTTCTACCTCACCGCCAGCCCCCGCGTCCGCGCCGAGCGCCGCGCCAAGGAACGCCCCGAGGACGTGCCCGCCATCGAGGCGGCGCTGACCGAACGCGACCGGCTGGACACCGTGCAGAGCGCCCCCGCCCCGGACGCGCGGGTGATCGACACGGGGCCGCTGCCGCTGGAGGGGGTGATTGGGGAGGTGCTGGAGGGCGTGCGGACGCGGATGACTTGAGGGCGCCGGATGAGCAGAGGGGGCCGGGTCACGTGGACCTGGCCCCCTTTACAGGTTCGCTTAGCGCTGAATGCCGAACACCGGGCTGGTGTACGTCTCGATGTGGGCGGGGTTGCTCTCGTCGCCCAGGGCCTTCAGAACGCGCAGGCGCAGGCGGTAGTCGCCGTTGGGTGCAGCATTGCCGTTGGCGAGTGTGCCGTCCCAGCTCCAAGTGTAGTAGGCGTTGCTGGTCGGGCCAGTGTAGCTGTTGGTGGCGTTGCGGCCCACGTACTCGTCACGGCTCACGGTATCGATCCGGTTGCCGCTCGCGTCCAGCACGTCCATCTCGATCCAGCGCGACTGGTGCGCGAGGTGAGCCCAGATGCGCGGGATGTCGAGCGTGGTGCCGACTTGGCCGAGGGTGAAGACGGGCTTGGTCGTGGGCACCCCGTTCTCGTAGTACAGCAGCCCCTCCACAGCGTCGTAGAAGGCCGGGAAGTCGCGCGGCGTGGTGCCCAGGCCGTAGCCCGGCAGCGAGACATTGCCCAGCACCTGAATGCTCTGGTAGTCACCCTTGAAGCCGCCGTAAGGCACGCTCAGGCTAACGCCGCTGGCGTTGGTGTTGGTCATGCGGATGTAGCCGCCGTACTGCGAGCGCTCCCCCGCCCCGCTGGGGGCCATAATGCTCACATTCAGCTCGGCAGTGCCGCCTGCCGGGACCGTCACGGTGGTGCTGGCCTGGCCGTTGATGGTGACCGTGGCCGCCGCCGTGCTGGCCGCAGGCACGAAGGTCGTGCCGCTGATCGTCAGGGCCGCCACGTGGGTCACTTGGTAGGTCTGGGCGGTGCTGCCGCTGTTGCGGATGGTCAGCACCTTGGTGCGGGTAGGCATCCCTTCGCTCTCGCCCAGGGCGATCTTGCTGGGCGTCACGCTGACACCGCTCTGGAGCGCCGCGAGGGCCGCCGGAGCATTGACCACGCCCGCGCCCTGACGCTGCACGTAGTCCACGAAGGACGACACGCTGCTACCCAGAAAGTAGTTGCTGGGCTTGGCCGTGTTCTGGAGCAGGCGCCGGGCTTCACCGTCAATCCTGCCGAGTTGGGGGTAACGCTCCAGCAGCAGCGCGGCTACGCCCGCCACGTGCGGCGCCGCCATGCTGGTGCCGCTGAGCACCGCGTAGCCGGTCGCTTCCTTAGTCAGCGGGTAGGTGCTCTTGATCAGGCCGCCGGGGGCCGCCACGTCGGGCTTGAGGTCGAGGTCGGGCGAGGTGCCGTAGCTGGAGAAGCTGCTGAGGGTCCCGCCAGTCGGATTGTCAAACAGGGCACGCTGACCCGTGAAGGTCACGCGCGGCGCCGCGCCTGAGGAGATCTGGTTGCCGATGCGCAGACCGTCCACGTCCGACAGGCCGACAACAGGAATCTCGATGACCTGGTTGTCGTTGGCGACGCTGGGGGCTACGGTGGGCGAGAGCACGCCGGGAGCGTTGTTGTAGAGCAGCACGGCGCGGGCACCCGCGGCCTGCGCGTTGAGGGCCTTCTCGCGGAACGAGCAGGTGCCGCGCCGGATCAGGACCGCCTTGCCTGCCAGACTGTTGGGGGCGTAGGGATTGACCCCGTTTACGAAGCAACCGTCAGCCGCCGCCGCGTTCGTGACGCCCGGTCCACGGGTCACTTCCAGGTTCAGGCCGGTGCTGGGATTGGGAGCGCCCGTCGCCACCGTGTAGGCCACCCGCGCCCCGTCGGTGCTCACAGTCAGGTAGTCCATCTCCAGCTTGGCGTTGTCGACCGAAGCCACCGCGATCACATTCGCGCCGAGGCTGGGAGCGCCCGTGGCGAACTGGCCGTCGGTGCCGCTGTTGCCCGCCGAGACGGTCACGATTACGCCGCGTTTGGCGAGCGCACTGGCCGCCTTAGCGGTGGGGTACTCGGGCCACTGGAAGCTCGAGCCGATGCTCATATTGAGCACCTGCATGCCGTCGGCTTCGGCCCGCTCCATCGCCTGAATCATGATGTCGGCGTTGGTCGAGCCCTCGCAGCCGAACACCTTGTAGGCCCCGAACATCACGTCGGGCGCCACGCCCTTGAAGCCGTTGGTGGGGTCGTTGGCCCCCACGATTCCGGCCACGTGCGTGCCGTGTCCGCCGCAATCGTCGGCGTTCTCGTCAGGCGTGGGCGTGGTGACGCCGTTCGAGCCGAAGGCGTCACCCACGAAGTCGTAGCCAGTGATGATGCGGCCCTGGAACGCCGGGTGGTCATAGTCGATCCCGGTGTCCATGATGGCGACCTTGACGTTCTTGCCGGTGATCCCCATCTCGTCGCGCAGGATGGACGCCCCAGTCATCGTGGCGGCCGTCTGCACCTGCGGCACGGAGGGTTCCTCGCCGACCTCGGTCACGGGGCGCTCAATCTTCACGACCGGGAACACGTTGACCACGCCGGGCAGGCGGGCGATGCGGTTGGCTTCCTCGGCGCTGGCGACCACGCTCAGGCCGTTGAAGAGGCGCTGGTAGCTGGCGAACTCCTGGAGCTTCAGGCCCGCCTGGGCGGCCCGCAACCGGAAGTCGGCCTGCTGGCTGCGGATGCTCTGGGCACCCAGCGTGGTGGGGTCGCCCGCGAGTTCCACGAAGTAGCGGCCCGTCTCGCTGACAGGGACGTCGGCGGCACGAATCGCGGCCGAGCCGGAGCCGTTGCCTCCCGCCGAGGGCGCGTTGCCGGCAGGAGCGTTGGTCGTGCTGCCGCAGCTCGCGAGAGCGATGGCGGCGGTCAGAAGCAGCAGGGCATGACGGGGAGTGTTCAAGGGTGGTCTCCTGTACTCCGGCGGAGCCGGGCGAGAGGCGGGTCGCCTAGCGGCGGCTGAGAGACAGACGGTACAGATTGGTCGGTCGGTCGTCGGTCGCGCGTGGATCGTCGAGGATGCGGAAACTGGTCACCACAATGTAATACGTTCCTTCCTGCGGGAGGTTGAACAGCAGCTCGGCGTCGTACCCGGGGCCGCTGTCGTCATCCTGCTCGAACACGGTCTTGCCGTCGGGCAGCAGGACCTGCACGTAGGGGTCGAGGGTGCTGTTCGGAAAGGGGCCACCCTGCCCACCCACGCTCAGGCGCAGGCGGTCGTCGGCGGTTCCCGTGAAGCGGTAGATGTCGATGTCGCGCGGGCTGCCCGCGATCACGCCGTCGATGCTCTGGCCGATCTGAATCGGGGTCGCCCGGTCCACGAAGTCACCCGCGTCGATGGCCACGGTCAGGGTGGTCCTGGCCTCGGCCGTCTGCCCGGCCGCGTCGTAGGCCCGCGCCGTGAGCACACGTGTGCCCCCCTGCGCCGCCCCGAACGAGAGCGACACCGCGTAGGGCGCCTCGCGGCTCACACCCACGCGCTCGCCGTCGAGGAGGAATTCGACCCGGTCGATGCCCCGGTCGTCCTGCGCGTTAGCCGTCAGGGTGACGGGCTCCTCTCGGGTGACCGTGAGCGCGTCCGGCGCGAGGCTGACGGTGGGCGGCGCGTCTCCGGTGGCCACTACGTCGACATTGAGGGTGCGGGTCACCTCGGCTACCCCGCCGCGGCCATCGAAGACCTTGACCAGCAGAGTACGCGGCCCGTTGTCCGCCGCCGTGTAGGTGAGGTCGGCGCTGTAGGGGGCCTGATCGTCGGTCGCCACGAGGCGGCCGTTGTCGTAGACCTCGACCCGCGAGACCGGGAACCCCGGCACCGGCCGGACAGTCACGGTGTAGCTCGTCGGGCTGTTGCGCAAGACGGCAACCTCCGCCCCCTGCGGCGCCGTGGGCTGCCCCGCCACCGTGACGGTGGTCGTCGCCTCGGCGGCATTCCCCGCCGCGTCCGAGGCCACCGCCCGGTAAACCCACGCGCCCGCCCCCACCGCCGTGAGGTCGTCGCGGAAGGTGTATGGCGCGGCCGTGTCCTCGCCCAGCCGGGTCTCACCCCGGTAGAAGGTCACGCCCGTCACCCCGGTATCGTCGCTGGCCGTCGCCGTGAGGTCGACCGGGCCGGGCGCCGTCAGGGTCTGGGGCGTCGCCGAGAGGCGCACGGTGGGGAGCTGGGTATCCGTGGCCCCTGCCCCCGCGATGGCGACCGTCAGGGTCGCGCGGGCCTCGCTGCGGTTCCCCGCCGCGTCGGTCGCCACGGCCCGCAGCGTGTGGGCGCCGTTGTCGGAGGCCGCGTAGCTCACCGTGGCCTCGAAGGGGGCTTCCCGGTCGGTGCCCAGCAGCCGCTCGCCGTCATAAAAGGCGACGGAGACCACTCCCACGTTGTCGGAAGCCTCGGCCCGCAGGGGGACGGCGCCGCTGGTCTTCACGACCCCCTCCCCCACGTTCAGCCGCACTGCCGGGGGCACCGTGTCGGCCGAGCCCGGTGTCACGGGAACTCCAGGGGCCGAGCCGGGGCCGCAGGCACACAGCAGGCTGGTGAGGAGGGTCAGGAAGCAGAGGGGTCGTTTCATCAGGGTCCTGGGGAAGCCAAACCAAAGTGACTGGGCCGTATCAAACGGCAACCGCTCCCACAGGAGACGGTAACCGCTCAACCTTCACTCACAGTTCCTTCGGTGACCGCACTATAAGACTCTGCTGAGCGCAAGACAAATGTTACTCATGTCACCCTCACCAGCGGGGGGGTCTAGCGCCTCACTTCCGGTCCCGTTCCCACCCCCGTTGCCCCCGCCAGCGGGCACAACTCCAGCACGGACCGCACCTCCTCCAGCGAGACCCGCTCAAAACGGGCCACTTGCTCGTCGGTCGTCAGCGCCTCGCCCAGCGCGAGGGCGTCCATGCCCAGGGCGAAGAGGCGGCCTCCCGGCGTCTCGGCCCGCAGCAGGCCAGAGACGGCCAGCTTGCGGGCGGCGCGGCGCACCCGCTCGGGCGTCAGCCTGTCCCCGGCGCGGCGCAGCACGTCCAGATAGGTGGCCTGCACCTCCGGAAAGCGCTCCGGGTCGCAGGAGAAGCCCCCCTCGAAGGTGCCTGCGTCGGTGTAGTCCAGATGCGCCAGGTCCGCGCTGTCGGCGAGCCCGGTGTCCAGCAGCGCCCAGTAGAGGTCGCCGTTCTCCCCGCCGATCAGCTCGGCCAGCACCGCCGCTGCCTCGCGCAGGGGGTGACGGGCAGACACGCCGGGCAGGGCGAAGGACGCCTGCACCCGGCTGAGGTTCTCGTCGGGCAGAAATCGGAAGGTGCCGGGGTGACGTGGGACAGCCGGGGCGAGCACTGGGGCCGGGAGGCCGCTCGGCCAGCTTGCCAGTTCCCGCACAGCCCACGCCTCCACCGCGTCCGGGTCGAAGGCCCCCACCACCGTCAGGGTTACCCGCCCGGCCCCGTACCGCTCTTGCCAGTTGCGGGCGAGCATCTCCCGCGTCAGCCCGCCCACCGTCTCGGGCGTGCCCAGGATGGGGTGGCCCAACCCGTGCCCGCCCCAGTAGTCGGCCCGCAGCTCGTCGGCCACGCGCACGGCGGGCTGCTCGGCGTACATGGCGATCTCCTCCAGAATCACGCCCCGCTCGGCCTCGATGTCGGCCGGGCGCAGGGCGGGGCGCAGCAGTTCGGTCAGCGTGTCCAATAGTTCGCCCCCCTGCTCGGGCAGGGTCGCCGCGTGGTAGACGGTAGCTTCCTCGCCGGTAAATGCATTGGCGTGCCCGCCGAGGTCGTCCAGCCGGGCGTTCAGCTCGGCGGCCGGAACTTCCTTCGACCCCTTGAACATCAGGTGTTCGAGGAAGTGGGAGGCGCCGAGTTCGTCCGGGTGCTCCTCTCGCGCCCCGGTCGCCACGAAGTAGCCCGCCGCGACGGTCTGGGCGGCCTCATCGGGGTCGAGGAGAAGGGTCAGGCCATTCGGCAACCGCCGCTCGCGCAGGGTCATGCGGCCTCCCCGGTGCCCTGGCCCGCCGCCTCCGGCCCCAGGGTGACCACCGTGGCCCCGGCGAGGGGGTCGTATCCGGCCAGAAAAGCGTTCACGTCGTCCAGTGTCAGGGCCGACACCGCCGCCCGCAGCTCCGCGAGGGGGCGCACCCGGCCGAACAGGGCGAGGTCGCGGGTCAGGCCCCCGGCCCGCGAGCGCAGGCTCTCGGCGCCGAAGACCACCCCGGCGAGGAGGCCCCGGCGTGCCCGTTCGAACTCGGCGTGCTCCAGCCCGGCGCTCAGGCGGCCGAGTTCCGCGAGCAGCACCTCCAGCGTCTCCGGAGCGCGGCCCGGCGTGCTGCCCGCGTACAGGCTGACGAACCCCTGCCCCCCCAGCACCACGGGCGAGGCCCCCACGCTGTAGGCCAGCCCGCGTTCCTCGCGCACGGCGTGGAAGAGGCGGCTGGCACTTCCCCCCGAGAGGGCCGTCAGCGCGAGCTGCCAGCGCAGCCAGTCGGGGCTGAGCGGGGGGACGCCGGGCGCCGTCACGCTGAGGTGGGTCTGCTCGGCGTCCGGGTGCGGGACATGGGCACGGGCACCGGGGACGAACCGGGCGGGGACAACCAGCGGCTCCCCGCCGGTCCAGCCCGCAAAAGCCCGCTCGACGAGGCCGCGCACCTCGGCTGGCTCGGCGTCGGCCACGACCCCCAGCACGCTTCCCCGCGCCGGAGAGCGGGCGTGGAAGGCCCGCAGGCCCCCCGGCGTCAGGCGCGAGAGGCCCTCGCGCGTGCCGCTCGCGGGGTGGACATAGCCCGCGTGGGGCGAAGCGGGGTCGGGCGGAAAGGCCACCCGCCGCGCTTCTACCGCGAGGCGGTCGGGGGGGCTTTCCTCCAGCGCCTCCAGGTCCTGCCGGGCAAGGTCGGTCAGGATGGGGAGTTCCTCCGGCGGCAGATGGGGCCGCAGCACGAGGTCGGCGGCGAGACCCAGCGCGGCCGGGAGGTCGGCGGTCAGGCCGCTGAGGCTCACGCGCGTCGCCTCCGGCCCCACGCCCCCGCCCCGCCGCACGCCGAGGTCGTCGAAGGCGTCGCCCAGGGCGCGGGCGTCCCGGCCCCCGGCTCCTTTGGACAGCCACTCTTCCAGCACGCCTGCCGCCCCCTCCTGCCCGCGCGGGTCGTGGGCGCTCCCCACCGGGACGCGCAGGTCAAAGGCGAAGCCCGGTCCCCGGCGGCGCTCGAAGGCGACCGTCAGGCCGGAGTCCAGGGTCCAGACGTGGGTGGGCGGGGTGGGGGGCAACGTCACCGGGGGAGTGTAGCGGCTGGGCCGGGCGGGGCTGGGAGCCAAGTTGCAGTCCTCCCCGACTCCCCGGCCTGCCGCAGCGCCGCCGGAGGCTCCGCCCGCAGGATCAGCCGCTCGCCCGTGACTGGATGGGTCAGGGTCAGGCGCTCGGCGTGCAGGAGATAGCCGAGGTCACCGGGGAGGCCGGGGTCGTCCTCGCGGGGCAGGCCGCCGGGGGCGTAGAGGGGGTCGCCCACCAGAGGGTGCCCGGCCGCCGCGAGGTGGATGCGAATCTGGTGGGGCCGCCCGGTGTGGAGGTCTACCTTGAACAGGGTCGCCTCCGGGCGCCGCTCCAGCACCCGCGCCACGCTGAGGGATTCTTTCCCCGACGCGCTCACCGCGTACACCGTGCCCAGCCGGGGGTGCGGCACCGGGCCGATGGGCGTGGTGAGCGCCCGCTCCTCCCAGTCAGGGTGGCCGGTGCCCAGCGCCCGGTAGACCTTCTGCACCTCGTCGGCTCGCCAGGCCTGCGCTAGCAACGCCGCCGCTTCCGGGGTCAGGGCGAACAGCACCAGCCCCGACGTGCCGCGCCCCAGGCGGTGCAGGGGCCGCGCCCCCGGCCAGCGCCGCCGCACCTGGGTCAGCAGGGTGCCCTCCAGAAAGCCGCCGCCCGGCAGCGTGGGCAGGCCGGAGGGCTTGGCGACCGCGAGAATCGCCCTGTCCTCATGGACGACTCCGAAGTCCAGCGGCACGGCCTCCTCGTCCCAGGGGGGACGGTGCCAGTCGAGCCGCCCACCGGGGCGCAGCTTCTCGCTGCCGTGGGCCGCCTCGCCGTCCAGCCGCACCTCGCCCGCTTCCAGCCGGGAGCGCCACGCCGCCTCGTCCGAGTGCGTGTGCGCCCGCACGAGGTAGGTCAGCACGGTCACCCCCCGCGCCCAGGCGGGGACGCGCTCGCGGTAGACGTAGCCGGAATTGAGCGGCATGGCTCAGGCGACGGCCGGGCTCTGCGTGGAGCTCGGTGGCACGGGCCGCCCACCTGCCAGCGCCTCCACGAAAGCCGTGAACTGTGTCTCGATCTGGTCCCGCACCGCCCGCCAGCGCTCCAGCGAGCCGCCCGATGGGTCGACAAAGGGATAGTGCAACCGGATGGTGGGACCGGGGTAGACCGGGCAGGCTTCCGCCGCCGAGTCGCAGACGGTGATCACATAGTCGAAGCGCTGCGGGTCGGGCAGGTCGTGCAGCGTCTTGCTGCGGTGCCCGTCGAGGCTCAGGCCCCGCTCGGCCATCACGGTCCTCGCCTCGTCCTTGACGCGGGTGGCCTCGGTTCCGGCGGAGTGGACCTCCAGCGCGGCCCCCGCGCGGCGGGCCGCCTCGCGCGTCAGGGCCTCCGCCATCTGCGAGCGGGCCGAGTTGTGGGTGCAGAGAATCAGGACGCGGGTCACGCGCCCAGGATAGGCCGCGTTTCCGCCCGACCGTGGGCACCCTCGCCCTGCCCCGCCCGGCTTGCCCCCATGCTGGGAAGGTGCGCCGTGTCCTCCGCTTCCTGCTGATTCTCGCCGTGCTCGCCGGAGCCGCCTACCTGCTGTGGCCCTTCCTGGAAAATGCCCGGCGCTACTCGGCCCTGCTCGCTGCTCCCACGCCCGCCGAGGGCAGCCTGCCCAACCCGCTGCCCGGCCAGTCCTTCGTGGACACCTGGGGCGCGGCCCGCTCCGAGGGGCGGCGGCACGAGGGGGTGGACATCTTCGCGCCGCGCGGGACGCCGATTCTCGCGACCACACCGGGCATCGTGGTGAACGTGGGCGAGAACCGTCTGGGCGGGCGCACGGTGATGATCCTGGGGCCGGGCGGACAGCGGCACTACTACGCCCACCTGGAGCGTTACCGCGAGGATCTGAAGGAAGGCGACTGGGTCGAGGCTGGAGACGTGGTGGGTTACGTGGGGGACAGCGGGAACGCGCAGGGCACGCCGCCGCACCTGCATTACGGGATTTATGCGGGGGGCGGGGCGATCAATCCGTATCCGCTGCTGCGGGGGGAGTAGCGGCCAGCCACCAGCTTCCAGCCGCCAGCGGTCACAGGTGCGGCGTGAGGTTGACCCCTGTTACCAGCGCCGTGTGGCTCGTCCATGACAGCTCCACCGTGGCAAAGGCCGTGTCCCCGAAGCGGAACCAGCCCCGGTGCGCCCCGGTCAGCTCGCGCAGCATGGAGTTCAGAAAGCCGCCGTGCGACACGACGAGGGCATGTTCTCCCCCGCCCTGCCAGATCAGTTCCAGCGCGAGCAGGGCGCGGGCACGGATGGCCGCCTGCGACTCCCCACCGTCGCGGGTCAGGGGCGAGAGGTCGTGGCGGAACTCGGGGATGGGGTAGCGCTCCAGCGCCTCCTCGTGCGGAAGACCCGCCAGCGGCCCGTTGTCCCACTCCATCAGCAGCGGCGTCGGCGTGACGGGGAGCCCCAGCGCCCCCGCCACGATGGTCGCCGTCTCGTGTGCCCGGACCAGGGTGGAGGCGTACACCCGGCCAAAGCCCGGCGGGTGGGCCTGCCAGTGGGCAGCGAGTGCCCTGGCTTGGGCGCGGCCCACATCGGTCAGAGGCGAATCGTAGTGGCCCTCATGCACGTTCTCGTCGTCGGCGCGGCTGCGGCCGTGGCGCAACAGGGTGAGGCGGAGGGTCACGCCGTCCTCGTCGCCAGCACGACACTCTCGCGGCGGCTGACGCTGACCTCGGTGCAGAGGAGGCGCGGCTGGGCGTAGAGGGCCTCACGCAAGGGATCGCCGCCGTGCATTCGCTCCGGCAAGAAGGCAGGCGGGCTGAGGTCATCCACCACCAGCAGTCCGCCGGGGCGCAGCGCGTCCACGAGGGCGTCCAGACTTTCCTCCCCCTTCGCCGGAGCACAGTCCACGAAGATCAGGTCGAAGGGGCCTGCCGTCAGCGCGTCCCGCCAGTCGGCACACCGGACCTCGGCGCGGGGGTCGCCCGCCAGCAGGGAGGCGACGGCTTCCGCGCAGGCTGGGGTCACGTCCACCGTCACGAGCCCCGCCGCAGTGTCCAGCCCCGACAGCAGCCAGGCCGTCCCCACCCCCCAGCCGCTTCCCAGTTCCAGCATCCGCCCGCCGGGACGCGAGGCGGCCAGCGTTCTCAGGAGTCGCCCGGTTTCAAATGAGCAGGAGTGGGGAAAGCCATGTGCCTCTGCACTGTTCACCGCCCGCGCGACGAGCGGCGGCAAGGCCAGCGCCTGGGGCGTCTCCCCCCGCGCCGCGAGCACCTGACGCAGTTGCACGTCGTCGGCCCAGGGCAGCGAGCGCGGGTTGACCCAGGCGACCGGGCGGCCCTCCGGACTCGGCTCCAGCGCGAGCAGCCGCAGGGGGAAGCACTCGGCGTCCACGCCCGACGCGCCGCGCAGGGGCACGGGGTCCCCGGCCACCTCGCAGCGGGCACCTGCCTCCTCCCAGGCCTCGCGCACCGCCGCCTGCGCCGCCGTCTCGCCGGGGTGAACGCCGCCGCCGGGAAGCGTCCAGCCGCCCCATTCCAGCCCGGTCATCAGCACGCGCCCGTCTTCCTGCTCGATCCACGCGCAGGCCCGGCCCACCCGCGTGGGCGAGGGGGAGAGATTGACGAAGGACTTCATGCGGGCACCTCCAACAACAGCGGCCGGGCCTGGGCGAAGGGCGCTTGCCGGGACCGCAACGCCGCCAGCGTGCCGGAAGCGTGCAGGTGCTCCGCCGCCCGCAGGTCCAGCGGGTGCGTCCGCCGGTACTCGCGCAGCAGCGAGGACTCCAGGGCCGCGTGGCCTTCCTCCAGAAAGCCGACGAGCGCCAGCCGCAGCGCCGCCGACTGCACGGCCTCCGGCGCCCGGCCCACCCGAATCCCCTTGCGGGCGACGTAGGGATCGTCCGTCAGCAGCCGGGTGCAGCCCGCCCACGGGTCGGGCGCGGCGTACTCGACCGCCCGCAGGCCGCTCATGGCGATGGCCCCGGCGCACTGCGGGCAGGGTTCCACCGTCGTGAGGACCGTCCAGCCGTACACCTCCGGGCGCGGCACCTCCCGCAAGTTCAGCAGGGCATTGATCTCGGCGTGCGCGAGGTCGTGGCCGGAGATAAAGCCCCGTTCGACCGTCCGCGCCTCGCCCAGTCGGTTGCGGCCCCGCGCGATGACCTCACCCTGCGCGTCCACCACAACGGCCCCGATGGGGTAGGAGCCGTGGCAGTACCCCGCCCACGCCTCGGCCAAGGCGTCGTCCCAGGGGGACCGTACCCAGGAGCCCTGACTCACAGCTCCCCCCGGTACTTCTCCACCAGATCGTCCAGCGCTTCCCGCAGCAAGGACGCCTCGGTGCGGCCCAGCGCCCCCGACAGTTTGGAGAGGCGCTCAAGCTGACTCTTGGGGTAATAGTTGGACTTCAGGACCATCTTGCTCTCCACATAGATGCAGGCCCGGCCCCGCCCCTCGCGTTTGGCCCGCAGCAGCGCCTCGTCGGCGGCGCGTTGCAGGTCGGCGAAGGTGTGGGCATGGGCAGGCCGCGCCGCCAGCCCCACGCTCAGGCCCAGCGTGCGCGGCCAGTGGGGGTCGCGGTGAATGTGGAAGTGCCGAATCACCTCGTCGAGGAGGATCAACGCCGTTTCCGCCGCCGTCTCGGGGAGGAGGGCCGCGTACTCGTCGCCGCCCAGCCGACCGATCACGCTGCCGGTGGGCAGGCTGCCCGACAGAAGGCGCTCGACGCCGCGCAGCACCCGGTCACCCTCGGTGTGCCCCAGCGCGTCGTTGAGCGTCTTGAAGTGGTCGAGGTCGAGCAGGGCCAGGGTCACGGGAGCGCCGCGCAATTCCTCGAACGCAGCCTCAAACGCAGGTCGGGTCAGGATGTCGGGTCTGGGCATAGAGAACCTCCTGGATGGGGTGCCCCACCGTACATCATGCGGTCTTACATATATATGTCTCATCTTTTATGTCAGGCAAGGTGGCAGGAATCTACCGTCTCAGCCGCACTTGAGCGCACCCGACTCAGATTGTTGCCTTTGTAGAGTTGACATTCTTGAGTCCATGCGACTAGGATTCCGTCTGGAACGGCGAAAACCGCTCAGCCTGGGCGGGGGTAGCCCCAACGCATCTCATCCACAGGAGGTTCATCCATGCTGAAACCGTTAGGTGACCGTGTGCTGGTCGAAATCGTCGAGGAAGCCGAGCAGAAGACCGCCGGGGGCCTGTACGTGCCCGACACCGCCAAGGAAAAGAGCCAGCGCGGCCGCGTGATCGCGGTGGGCAACGGCAAGATGCTCGACAACGGCACGCGCGTCGCGCTCGATGTCAAGGAAGGCGACACCGTGTACTTCGCCAAGTACGGCGGCACCGAAGTGACGCTGGAAGGCAAGAACTACAGCATCCTCAGCGAGCGCGACATCCTCGCCATCGTCGAGTAAGACCCCTGGGAGAGGCCTTTGGGCCTCTTTCGCCCGGTCAGCATTGCCCTCTTTTCACCCTGCACTTTTAAGGAGCAAAACACATGGCTAAACAGCTTGTTTTTGACGAGTCCGCCCGCCGCAGCCTCGAGCGCGGCGTCAATGCCGTCGCCAACGCCGTCAAGGTGACCCTGGGGCCGCGTGGCCGCAACGTGGTCATCGAGAAGAAGTTCGGCTCCCCCACGATCACCAAGGACGGCGTGACCGTCGCCAAGGAGATCGAGCTGGAGGACAAGCTCGAGAACATCGGCGCCCAGCTCCTCAAGGAAGTCGCGTCCAAGACCAACGACATCACGGGTGACGGCACCACCACCGCCACCGTGCTGGGTCAGGCCGTCGTGAAGGAAGGCCTGCGCAACGTGGCGGCGGGTGCCAACCCCCTCGCCCTGAAGCGCGGCATCGACAAGGCCGTGGCCGTCGCCATTGAGGAGATCAAGAAGCTCGCCGTGCCCGTCGAGGACAGCGACGCGATCAAGAAGGTCGCCGGGATCAGTGCCAACGACGAGGCCGTCGGCCAGGAAATCGCCAACGCGATGGACAAGGTCGGCAAGGAAGGCGTCATCACCATCGAGGAGTCCAAGGGCTTCGACACCGAAGTGGACGTCGTGGAAGGGATGCAGTTCGACAAGGGCTACATCAGCCCCTACTTCATCACCAGCCCCGACACGATGGAAGCCGTCCTCGAAGACGCCTACATCCTGATCAACGAGAAGAAGGTCAGTGCCCTCAAGGACCTGCTCCCCGTGCTGGAGAAGGTCGCGCAGACGGGCCGCCCCCTGCTGATCATCGCCGAGGACGTGGAAGGTGAAGCGCTCGCCACGCTGGTCGTGAACAAGCTGCGCGGCACCCTGAACATCGCTGCGGTCAAGGCCCCCGGCTTTGGCGACCGCCGCAAGGAAATGCTGCGCGACATCGCCGCCGTGACCGGTGGTCAGGTCGTCTCCGAAGACCTCGGCCACAAGCTGGAGAACGTCGGCATGGACATGCTGGGCCGCGCCGCCCGCATCCGCATCACCAAGGACGAGACCACCATCGTGGACGGCCGGGGCAACCAGGCCGAGATTGATGCCCGCGTGAACGCGATCAAGGCCGAACTCGACTCCACCGACTCCGACTACGCCCGCGAGAAGCTCCAGGAGCGCCTCGCCAAGCTGGCGGGCGGCGTGGCCGTGATTCGCGTCGGCGCCGCGACCGAGACCGAACTCAAGGAGAAGAAGCACCGCTACGAGGACGCCCTCTCCACCGCCCGCTCGGCGGTCGAGGAAGGCATCGTCGCAGGCGGCGGCACCACGCTGCTGCGCGTGATCCCCGCTGTCCGTGCGGCCGCCGAAGGCTTGACGGGTGACGAGGCGACCGGTGCCCGCATCCTGATCCGCGCCCTGGAAGAGCCCGCCCGCCAGATCGCCGTGAACGCCGGTGAGGAAGGCAGCGTCATCGTCAACGCGGTCATCAACTCCGACAAGGCCCGCTACGGCTTCAACGCCGCGACCGGCGAGTACGTCGAGGATATGGTCGCCGCTGGCATCGTGGACCCTGCCAAGGTGACCCGCACCGCCCTCCAGAACGCCGCCAGCATCGGTGCGCTGATCCTGACCACCGAGGCCATCGTCTCCGACAAGCCCGAGAAGGACAAGGTGCCTGCGGGCGCTGGCGCGGGTATGGGCGGCGACATGGGCGGGATGGACTTCTAACCAAGAGCGAGTAAGCCTGCGTTGGCGGGGCAAGAAAGGTGAGGGGCCACCCCCGAACCTGAGGCCACCAAAACGCAGAGCAGGAAAGGAGCCGTGGCGCAATGCCCCGGCTTCTTTCTTTTGGTGGACGCAGCGGGCGTGAGCAGGCCATAGCTTGCCCCCATGCCCACCCTCCTCGTCGTCTCCGGCCTTCCCGCTTCAGGCAAAACACACCTCGGCTCGCGGCTGGCGCGGGCGCTGGGGTGGCCCTTCGTGAGCAAGGACGACTACAAGGCGATGCTGCATGACCACCTGCCCGACCTGACCCGCGCCCAGGCCGGGCCGCTGAGTTTCGAGCTGATGTACCACGTCGCTGGGGTGGTGCTGGCGGCGGGCGGGAGTGCGGTGCTGGAAACGCATTTCTACCGGGGCGTCAGCGAGCCGAAGATTGAGGAGTTGGCGCGGGCGCACGGCGCAGAAATCATTCAACTCTTCTGCGAGGCTTCGCTGGATGACCTCCGACGGCGCCATGCGGCGCGGGTGGCCTCGGGCGCACGGCCCCATATCGACCTGCCCTTCGACCATGCCGAGCTGCCGGAGAGTGCGTGCTGGACGCCATTGGCCCTGGATGCGCCACTGCGCCGGGTGGACACCACCCAGCCCCAGGACACGGCTGAGCTCGCCCGCTGGGTACGCGACCAAAGCTGAGGGGAAGGCCCACCCGGAGCCCTCCCCTCTTTTGCTGGCCGCTGGCGACTGGCTTTTACGCCCCGTACTTCTGCAACTTCAGCGCGTTCGCCATCAAGAGCGGCATCACGTCGGTGCCCCGGCGCAGGCCCAGACTGCCTTTCTGCGCTTCTTCCTCGGTGTAGCGGGCGGCCATATCCTTGCGGCCGTATCGGCTGTTGATCAGCAGCGGCACCGGGTGCCAGGAGTGGCTGGCGAGCTTGCTGGGGGTGGAGTGGTCGCCCACGATACACAGCACGTCGGGCTGAAGCTCGCGCAATCGGGGCAGCAGGGCGTCGAACAGTTCCACCTTCTTCACCTTGGCGTGGAAGTCGCCGTCCTCGCCGGTCGAGTCGGTCTTCTTGACGTGGAAATAGAAGAAGTCGTACTCGGCCCAGTGCGCGGCCAGCGCAGCCACCTTGCCGTCGAGCGCGTCTTCCTCGCCCTCCACCTCCAGCACGTCCATCCCGACGAGGCTGGCGAGGCCCTTGTACATCGGATAGGACGCGATGCAGGCGGCCCGCAGCCCATAGGTGTCCGCGAAGGACGGGAAGTGCGGCACGTCGCTGTAGCCCCGGAACAGCACCCCGTTGACCTGCGGTTCTTCCGCGAGGGCCGCCTCGGCGCGGGCCACGAATTCGTTGACCAGGAAGGCCGTGCGCTCGCTGGCGGGGTCGCCGCCCACCGCCGTCTGGGGCGGCACGCCGGTCACCTGCGGGTCCACGTCGCTGAGGTTCGCGCCCAGGCCCTGCCCGGCTTCGTCCACCCCCTGCGAGCGGAAGACCACCACGAAGCGGTGCTCGGACTCGGTGTAGATCTCGACCGGGGTGCCGTCAATCTCGGGAATGGCGGCCCGCAACTTCGCCACGATCTCGGCGTTCTTCTCGTCGCTGGGGCGCCCGGCGCGGCGGTCGGCGATCACGCGGCCCACCCCCAGCGAGGCGAAGTTGCCGCGCACGGCCACGTCCCCGGCCCGCAGGCGCACGCCGATGCCCACCGCCGAGAGGGCGCCGCGCCCTACCACGTAGCGCAGCGGGTCGTACCCGAAGAGGCTCAGGTGCCCCGGCCCGCTGCCCGGCGTGATTCCGGCGCCCACCAGTTCGACCTGCCCGAGTTGTGACTCCAGCGCCAGCGCGTCGAGGTTGGGCGTCTGCGCGGTCGCCAGTTCGGTGTCCCCGTTCACCGTGAGGGGCAGGCCACCCACGCCGTCGAGCACGACCATCAGGATCTTGCTGTCGGTCTTCTTGGCGATGGTGCGAATGGTGTCCATCAGGTCGCTCATGGCCCCAGTCTACGCGGGGAGCCAGGCGCGGCCCCCGGCCCTTCAGGGACAAAAAAACATCCGGCGTGGGTGGCCGGATGCTGGGGGGCGGGGAGCACTCAGCGCCGCTCGAGCTGCTCGTCGGTTTCCAGCAGGTCCACGCCCTCGCGGTGGGCCTCGGCCTCGGCCTGCGCCTCGGACATGGCGGGCTTGCGGGTGGCGAGAAAGGTCCCGATGACGGCGATGGCGGCCATCACGCTCCAGAAGAGGGCTTGCGGCATGTGGAAGGTCGGCACCCACGGGAAGTGCTCGTGGGCGGCTTCCAGCGTCTCGATGCCTAGCTTGACGGCGATCCAGCCCACCAGCGCGTAGGCCACGTTGTCCATCGCCGGGTAGCGGTTGAGCACCTTGAGAAACACGGTCGCCGCGAAGCGCATCAGGATCAGGCCGATGATGCCGCCGATCACCACGATGGTCAGGCCCTGCTCGCGCGGCATGTCACGCGGAATCAGCGCCACGCCCGCCAGGATCGAGTCCACGCTGAAGGCGAGGTCGGTGAGGTTGAGCAGCACGACGGTCGCCCAGAAGCCCCGGCCCCTCGCGCCGCCGCCCTCGGCCCCGCCGTGGTCCTTTTTCGTGAAGTGACTGACGGCGAGGTAGGCGAGGTACAGGGCACCGAAGGCCCGCAGCCACCAGTATTCCAGCACGTAGGAGGCCAGCAACACGCCCAGGATGCGCAGCACGACCGCGCCGCCGATGCCGTAGGCGAGCGCCTTGCGTTGCAGGTCGCCCGCGAGGTGCCGCACCATCACCGCGAGCACCAGCGCGTTGTCGGCCGACAGCAGGCCCTCGAGCAGCACCAGCGTGCCGAGAATCGCCCAGGTCTCGGCGTTGAAGGGAGGCAGTTCGAGATTGAACATAATCGGGTCAGTCTAGCGGCCCGGCCCGTGAGGGTGGGCCACGGTGGTCAGACGATCTGCCCGTCCTCGTCCAGTGCCGGATAGGGCTCGCCCCGCTCGCGGTAGCCCGGCGCGAGGTCCGGGTAGCCCCACTCGAAGGCGAGGCGGGCCAGCTCCTCCGGGGAAAGCTGCGGCGCGTCGTACATCCCGGCGGCGAGGCGCTGGCGCTGCGCCTCGAAGAGGATGGTCGCGGCGGCCACCGACACGTTCAGGCTCTGGACCATCCCGAACATCGGAATGACGATGTTGGCGTCAGCGGCCTCGGCGGCCTCGTCGGACACACCCCATTTCTCGGCGCCCAGCAACACGCAGGTGGGGCGGGTGTAGTCGGGCTCGCGGTAGTCCACGCTGCGCTGCGAGAGGTGGGTGGCGAGCACCTGAAAGCCCCGGCCCTGCAACTCCCGCACGGCAGAGGTGGCGGCCGCGTGTGCCTGCACGGGGACCCACTTGTGGGCGCTGCCGGAGGTGGCCGCATAGGTATGGCCCTTGAAGCCAGCGAGCTGCCCGCCCTGGGGAGGGACGGCGTGGGCCTCAAGCACACCCACCGCGTCGCAGGTCCGCACGATGGCCGAGAGGTTGTGCGGCTTGTTGACCTCGTCCATCAGGACGGTCAGCGTGGGCTGGCGCCGCCGCAGGACCCGCAGAATCTTCTGGTAGCGTTCGGGCGTCATCGGGCCAGAGGCTAGCGCACGGCGCTCAAGCCGCGCTCAACCCTCCCCCGCCCCGCACTCAGGCCCCGTCAGCTTGCGGGTGCTAGCACTGGGGTATGAAGTTTGCCCCCTCCCTGGCCGCCCTGCTGGCCTCTGCCGCCCTCGCCGCCCCGACCGCGCGGGACGTGAACCGGGCCGCGACCCGCGCCGCCGGGACGCTCGACGGTGTGCTGCGGACCTGCCCGACCAGCTTCGCGCGGGTGGGCACGCCGGGCAAGCAGTGCGTGGGCGCGGGCGGCAGCGTCGAAGCGGTGCGCGGCAAGCTCAGCGCGGTGCTGGGCGACGACCTCTACGGGGTGTGGCGCAGCCGCGACGGCCAGCGCAGCGTGTACAACTGGGTCCGCACGACGGGCGGCTACGTGTATCTGCGGGTGCAGCCTGATCCCGAAGGCCGGGCCGGATCGCTGCTCTACTTCGACCTCCCCCCTGAGAGCGAGGGCGGCGCGGCGGCGACACAGGCCGCGCCGCGCGTGACGGTGAAGCCCACCCCCGCTCCGGCGGCGACCACGCCAGCGCCCCGGCCTGCCCCCACGCCCCAACCCGCCCAGACGCCTCGCCCGGCTCCGGCGGCCACGACGACCACGCCCCGTTCGCTCGCTCCGGTCCCCTTCACGCGGACCCTGCGGCTGCAAGCCCAGCGCATGAACGGCGCCGACGTCCGCGCGGCGCAAGACCGCCTGATCGCCCTGACCCGGCCCAGCGGCGGCGGGCGCGGCGACGGCTGGTACGGCCCGGTCACGGCGGCAACGGTGCGGGCCTTCCAGGCCGCCAACGGCCTGCCGGGCACGGGAACCCTGGACCGCGCGACGTGGACCCGGCTCTTCAGCGAGCAGGCCCGGACCTTCCCGGCCAGCAGCATCGAGTTGCCCTGAGCCCCCGCACCGCCCAGGAAAAGCTCCCGCACAGGGTCGGGAGCGGTAGACCCGACTTCACCCGGCCGGGTTGAATTGTGGAACACCCTCAGTGTGGGGGGCCTGCATGCGAGTCCGATTTGGGCGAAGTCTGGTGGCCTTCATAGAAGGCGAAGCCCCCTGGCCGGGGGGCCAGGGGCAGCGCAGGTGGTGCACTCGACTGGATTCGAACCAGTGGCCTGCCCCTTAGGAGGGGGCCGCTCTATCCAACTGAGCTACGAGTGCGGGGGCGGGCGCACAGCGGGCCGAGTATAGCAGGGGGCGCGGGGAAGCTTCCTCGCCCGCCCCCCCCCTCGCCGCTCAGCGGTTCATGATGTGAATCGCCTGCTTGTGGACGGCCTCGGCGGCCTCCAGCACCGTCTCGCCCAGGGTGGGGTGGGCGTGGATGGTCAGGGCGATGTCGGTGGCGGTCGCCGCCATCTCCAGCGCGAGGCTGGCCTCGCCCAGCATGTCGGAGGCGTGCGGCCCCACGATATGCACGCCGAGCAGCAGGTCGGTGTCCTTTTCCACCACCATCTTCACGAAGCCGTCGGTCTGCTGGAGGGTCATCGCGCGGCCCGACGCCGAGAGGGGGAAGACGCCGGTCTTGACCTGGTAGCCCTTTTCCTTGGCCTCGAGTTCGGTCAGGCCCACCCAGGCGAGTTCGGGCGAGGTGTACACCACGCCGGGGATGGCGACGGCATCCTGCGCGGCGGGCTTCCCGGCGATGACCTCGGCGGCGACGAGGCCTTCCTTCATCGCCTTGTGGGCCAGCATGGGGTTGCTCGCCACGTCACCGATGGAGTAGATATGCCCCACGTTGGTGCGCTGCTGCTGGTCGGCGGGGATAAAGCCCCGGTCGGTGACGTGCACGCCCGCCGCCTGCGCGTTCAGGCCGTCGGTGCGGGGACGGCGGCCCACCGCCACGAGCACCCGGTCGAAGACCTCCACCCGCTTCTCGCCGGTCTTCACGTTCTCGATCTCGACGTGGATGCCGTCGTCCTTCTGAACGGCGGAGTTGGCCTTCGTCTCGGTCTCGAACTCGATGCCCTGCTTCTTCATCGCCTTGCCGAACTCGCGCACGGCGTCGGCGTCTGCGCCGGGGATGATGGTGGGCAGGAACTCGATGATGCGGACCTTGGAGCCGAGGTTGTTGTAGACGTGCGCGAACTCGAAGCTGATCACGCCGCCGCCCACGCACAGCATCCGCGCGGGAATGGGGTCGGGCACCACGAGCGCCCCGGTCGAGTCCACGATGCGCTGCTGATCGACCTCGATGCCGGGCAGGCGGGCGGGTTCCGACCCGGTGGCGATGATGATGTTGGCCGCCGTGTAGGTCTGGTCGCCCACCCTGACGGTGTGCTCGTCCACGAAGGAGGCCTGACCCCTGAGGTGCGTCACCTTGTTCGCCTTGAAGAGGCTGCTCACGCCGCCCGTCAGCTTCTTGACGATGCCGTCCTTCCAGCCGTTGAGCCTGGAAACATCCAGCGTTTGCTCCCCGAACGAGAGGCCGAACTCGGAGGCGTGGCGGGCCGCCGCCATCTGCTCGCCCGCGTGCAGCAGGGCCTTGGTGGGAATGCAGCCCACGTTGAGACATACGCCGCCCACCGACTCGCGCTCGGCGCAGGCCACCTTGAGGCCGAGTTGCGCCGCGCGGATCGCGGCGTGGTAGCCGCCCGGCCCGGCCCCGATCACGAGCACGTCGAAATCCATCTGCTTGGTCATGGGGGGCAGTCTACCGTCCCCCCGCAGGCGGCCCGTGTCCCGCGCCGGAAGTCGGAGTGCGGGCAGCCATCAGTGGAGGTGGTGAGTCCGGACAGACGGGACGTTACGCCTCCAAGAAGTCCGTGACCACCCGGTTGAGCACCCACCAGCCCTGCGGCGTGGCCCGCAACCGGTCCCCCTCCAGCACGAGCAGGCCGCGCTCCACGTTGGCGGCGATGGGCACGGCATAGCGGGTCCGCACGTCCACCCCGCTGCGCCGCGACAGGTCGGCCAGGTCCAGCCCCGCCCGCAGCCGCAACCCCATGAAGAGGGCGTCGGTGACGTAATCTTCGGGCAAAATGGCCTCGGCCTCCCCCCCCTCCCCCGTAAGCCAGTCGTGGAGATGGGGGTTGGTGCGGCGCAGGGTGAGGGCCGCTTCTCCCGACTCCTCGACCCCCCGACCCCTCGACCCCCGGAGTGCCGGATAGTGCCCCGCCGCCCCCGGCCCCAGCCCCAGGTAGGTGCGCCCCTCCCAGTAGGCGAGGTTGTGGCGCGACTCCTGGCCGGGGCGGGCGTAGTTGCTGATCTCGTAGCGGGAGAAGCCGAGGTCGGTCAGGCGGGCCTCCGTCTCCTCGAAGCCCCGGCGCTCGTCGTCCTCCCCCACCGTCACGCCTCGGCGGGCGAACTCGGTGCCCGGCTCGATGGTCAGGGTGTAGGCGCTGACATGCCCCACGCCCAGCTCGACGAGGCCGCGAATATCGGCCTCCAGCGGCTGTCCGGGCACGGCGGTAATCAAATCTCCACTGACGCGGAAGCCCGCCCCTACCAGCTCGCGCACGGCCTCCCGCGCCTGCCGGGCGTCGTGCTGGCGGCCCAGGAACTTCAGGGTGGGGTCGTCGAGGCTCTGCACGCCCACCGAGGCGCGGCCGAAGCCGAGGTCACGCCACAGGTCCGCCCGCGCCGGGCTGACCGTGCCGGGATTGATCTCCAGGGTGTTCTCGGCGCGGCCCCAGCCCAGGTGACGCCGGACGCTCCCCACCAGCGCCGTGATCTCCGCGTCGCGCAGGAAGCTGGGGGTGCCGCCGCCGATATAGACGGTATCGAGGTCCACCGGGTATTCGTCCGCCAGCCGCGCCGCTTCCTCCTCCACCCGCTCCAGATACCGCTCGACCAGCCCGGCCCGCCGCGTCAGGACGTGGAAGTCGCAGTAGGGGCAGATGGTGGGGCAGAAGGGGACATGGACATACAGGTGGCGAACGGTGGGGTCGAGGGCGGGCACGGGGGCAGGGTACGCGGTGCGCGGGAGGCGGATTGGGGGCCTACCGCCCGTGCGGGGTGGCGTCCATCCAGGCTTCCAGGGCGGTGCGGACGCCCTCCGGGGAGACCACCACGACCGGCACGCCCAGCGACGCGGCGGCGCTCGCGGCGGGGCACTCGCCCTCCGCGCCGCCGAGGTCCAGGGCCGCCGTCCAGGCCGGGAAGGTGCCGCCCTCGCGGTAGACGACGCCGCCCCTGTCCTCCACCTCCTGCTCCGGCACCGTGACCTCCGGCCCGGCGGTCAGCGTCCGCCCTCCGACGATGAGCACGCCGCGCACGGGGCCTTCGTGCAGGGCGGCGAGCAGGGGCGTCAGGCCCTCGTGCACGAGCAGGCGGACCTCGCCCTTGCCGTCGAGGGCTTGCAGCGTAGCGGGCAGCTCACTCGCCCGCTCGGGGGGCGCGGCGACGAGCCAGCGGTGGCCCCCCGCCCGGCCCTCGAACAGGGCGCAGGCCGAGCCGTAGAGGTCCGTCCAGGTGCGGGTGTGGTTCATGGAGGCCAGCATACCGAGCCCCCATCTCTACCCGCCCTCCCGCTCCAGCCGCCCCAGCAGGTCACGTGCCCGGCGCTCGCACCAGCCGGGGCCGAACTGCCCGCCCGCCACGTCGCGCAGGTAGTCCAGCAGCAGGCGGCGGTCGAGGTGCAGGGCGGTCAGCCCGTCTTCCAGCTCCGTGAGGCGGGTGCGGGCGGCCTCCAGTTCGGCCTCTCGCGCCGCCACCTGCCCCCGCAACTCACCGATCTCGGCCCGGAACTCGCCGCGCAGCCCCGCCGCCTGGCTCCACGCCGTTTCCCGGCCCCGCAGCAGCAGCGTCAGCCCACTGATCAGCAGGCCGCCCACCCCGGTGACGGCGGCGAGCAGTTCGGTGGGGGTGAGTAGGGGCATGGAAGACCTCCTGGAGTTGCGAGAGGTCGCAACATGGTGTTCTGCTGGAAGCGAATTCTGGGTCTGGGTTTAGTGCTGGACATTGTGGCGGCTCTGCCACCCGGTGTCAAGCGACAGGTCGCAAGTCGAGTTGCGATTCATCCCAGGAGGGGCTACGCTGGGGACACCGCCTATGACCCAGCCTGCCCCTCCTCTCTCCCCTACCGAAGCGGGCGAGTTCCTGCGGCGCAAGCTGCGGGAGCGGGGACTGACCCAGGCGCAGTTGGCCGGTCGGGCGGGGATTCCCGATCCCGGTTACCTCAGCCACCTGCTGAAGGGGCGGGTCAACGTGGCCGAGTCCAAGTACCTGCGGGCCATCGCGGACGTGCTGGGGCTGACGGCCGAGGAGTTGCGGCGGCTCAACCCGGCGCTGGTCATGGAGGTCGCGGCCCCATCCCCGCTCCTTCCCTCCCCGGATATCCCAGAGGGGCTGCGTGAGGCGGGGGAGCGGTACGCGGCGGTCGATCCCCTGATCGCGCACCCGAAGGTGCAGGCGGCGCTGGCACAGGCGGGCAACTTCTATGGCCGGGGACCGCAGACCCCGCAGGAGTGGTTCCGGTACTTCACCAGCGTGCGCGAGTGGATCGAGGTGGAGCCGTGAGCGAGCTGGGGGCGGCCTTTCTGGAGTTCGTGGACCGGGTGCACGCCGCGCACGGCTACGAGACGGACTTCTGGCGGCTGGCGGCCAGCCTGGATATTCCGGTCGCGCCGGGGCCGTTCAGCAGCACGGTGTCGCTGCCGCGCACGGTCATCACGCTGGAGGAGAGCGTGTACCGCAGCGAGCGGACCTTCGTGAAGATGCACGAGGTCAGCCACGCCCTGCTGCGCGACAGCGGCATCGAGGCCCAGTTGCGCTGGCAGACCGACTCGCCCGAGGAATTCCGCGCCTAGGTCGAGGCCTACTGCAACTACGGGGCCGCGCAACTCCAGATGCCGGGGCCGCTGCTGGAGCAGGCCCTGCGGCGCTACGGGGTGAGTCCGGGGGCCGTGCTGCATCTGGCCGAGGTCAGCCGCACCAGCCTGCCGGTGGCGATGCGCCGCCTGGTGTACGGCCGACTGGAACCCGACGCCCACCGGGCCGCCTTCCTGACCCAGCGCAGCTACGTGCGCGACGTGGCGAGCGCCAACATTTCCCTGGACTTCGGGGTGGGTGCCCGCGTCCCCGAGATCGCGCTGCGGCAACCCGATGCCCGGCTGCGGCGGGTGCCGCGCGAGTACGGGGCGGGGCTGGTGCTGGGGACCGTGGCGTGGTGAGGGCGGGAGGCGCGAATTCCCCGACGGCTGCACCGGAGCTGTGGACCCCGGTTTGTTACAGTCGGGGGGTGAGCACCGAATCCCTTCAGCCCCTCGAATCGGCCCTGGCCGCTCCGCTGCTGCGCGGGTTGCGCGACGTGATGGCGCGGCACGGCGCCTTGAGCCTGCGTGCACGCGCCGGGGAGACGGGGTCCCTGGGGCTGGGAACGGGCGGCATGGCCCGCCCCGTCGCCCTGCACCTGACCTGGGCGCACCCTGACGACCTGGCCCGGCTGCGGCAGGCGGCGGCCCTCCCGGCGGACGCGAGGCTGGAGGAGGAACGCGACGAGGTGACCTTTTACGCCGACCTGCTGATGGCCCTGCTGCGCCTGAACGTGGAACGGGCCGAGTTCGGGCCGGGGGGCCGCCTCGCTTTTGTGCACGACGCGCGGGAGCCGGGCGGCGTGGCCTTTGTGGGCGAGGGCCTCGTCTTCGCGCCCCGGCAGGCTTGATCCGGGTTCCGCCCACTCCGTTCTCCCCTTCGGCCGCTTTGCCAGTCCGCTCGGGCTGAACGGTTCTCCCACCGCTTCACCGGACCCCACGGGACCCAGCAGCACTCCCCCACACCGGGTGGGGGAGGCTCTTGTGGCGCACCCTGTAGGACTCGAACCTACGACCGACCGCTTAGAAGGCGGTTGCTCTATCCAACTGAGCTAAGGGTGCCCGGAGATGAAAAAAGCCTCCGCGGGGGAGGCTCAAATCTGGAGCGGGATCACGGATTCGAACCGAGGCCAGAAGCTTGGAAGGCTGCTGTGCTACCACTACACCAATCCCGCCCGGGTGCTGCGCGTGCTGCCCTTTCCCTGCGGAAAAAGCTGGTCGAGGCGACTGGATTCGAACCAGCGACCCCTTGGTCCCAAACCAAGTGCGCTACCGGCCTGCGCTACGCCTCGCTTCCCTGCACCCGCGCGGGAGGCATGATAGCAGAGGACAACCGGAATGTGCAGGGGGAGTATGCTGGGCGGCTGTGAACGCGGCGGCCCGTGTCAAGACCTACCTCGACCTCGTGAAGTTCGAGCACACCGTGTTCGCGCTGCCCTTCGCCTACGCGGGGATGCTGCTCGCCAGCATGCAGGCGCGGGGCACGGGCTGGCCCGGCTGGGAGGTGCTGCTGTGGGTCACCGTGGCGATGGCCGGGGCGCGGACCGCCGCGATGGCTGCCAACCGGGTGATCGACCGCTTCATCGACGCCCGCAACCCCCGCACGGCGGGCCGTGAGGTCCCCAGCGGCAAGGTCCGCCCCGCGCAGGCGTGGGCGCTGGTGATCGTCAGCCTCGCGGTCATGGCGTTCGCGGCGGCGCAGCTCAATCCGCTGTGCCTCGCGCTGATGCCGCTGGCGGTCCTCTTCCTGATCGGGTACCCATATACCAAGCGCTATACCTGGCTGTGTCACGCCTGGCTGGGCGTCACCGACGGGGCGGCGGCGGCGGGCGGCTGGATCGCCGTGACGGGCGAGTTCGCGCCCGGCGCATGGCTGCTGTGGGCCGTCGTGATCTTTTGGATGATCGGGCTGGACGTGATCTACGCGACCCTGGACTACCGCTTCGACCTCGCCAACGGGGTCAGGAGCATCCCCGCCCGCTTCGGCATCCCCCGCGCCCTGCGGATCGCGGCGGCGAGCCACGGCCTCACCTTCGCGCTGCTGCTCGCGGTGGGGGTGGTCACGGGGGCGAGCGTCTGGTATTACCTCGCCGCACTCGTCATGGGGGGCATCCTGCTGTACGAGCACCGCATCGTGAACCCGGAGGACCTCGGGCGCGTCAACGTGGCCTTTTTCGACGCGAACATGTGGCTGGCCCTCACCATGCTGGCGGGGGTCATCCTGGACGTGACGTGGCGCACCTTGACCTGAGCGGGCCGGAAGAGCGGGCGGGACTGGTGCCGCCGGACGCGGCCAGGGCCTTTCGGGACGGCGACGAACGCCTCGCCCTGACCGGTCTGCGCCGTGCCCAGGCGCGGGAGGAAGCTGGGAGCCTGCGCTGGGCCGTGCTGGAGCGCCTGTGCGGGCTGGTCCTGATTCACCTGCTGCGGGAAGTGGAGGGGACTTTCGCGCTGGAGCGGGCCGACCCGGTCCTCGACGCGGCGGGTGTGCCCCAGCCGGGGCTGGAGTGGCTGGAGGAGGGGGACAGGGGCGAGGGGGGAGCGGTGCCCTAGAATCTCCCCCATGCACGCCGAGAGGAAGCTGGCGCCTTGACGCTGGAAAGTTCGGACACCGAGTTCGCGGTGACCTACGCGCCCCACGCGGCCGAGGGCGTGCTCTATCCCGGCCGCGAGGGCAGCCCGCTGCTGGAGTTCGCGGCGGGGGGACGGGTGCTCTACCTCTTTGACCGCAGTGGCCCCTACGCCGCGCGGCCCGGCCCGGCCCGTTTCGTGATCCACGGCCTGCTCGACCCGGCAGGCACGCGGCGCCTGGAGTGGGACGAGGCGGCAGAAGAACACCTGGAGGTCGTCGGCGTCTCGGCCGTGAGCGGGCGGGGACGGGTCCTGAATGTGGGCCGCCAGATCTGGGTGGTGCAGGCGCGGGTGCCGTTGGTGCTGGGGCATTTCGGGGGCCTGCCCGCCGTGCAACCGGGAGACGGGGTGGCCTTCCGGACGCTGCCGCCCCTCCACGGCTTCGTGGTGCCCGCCCACTGAACCCCCCCTCATGAAGAGGTGAGGGGGCCATGTGAGGCAGATGGGGCTTTACCCAAGAGCGGTGCCGGACGCATAGTGGGGCCGGACCATGACCCACCTGCTGCTGCCGCTGCCCGCCGACCCTCCCGCCCCCGAGCAGGCGTGCTTGGTGATGGTCGACCTGGTGGGCAGCACCCGCATCGCGCATGGGCTGTCCCTGGGGGCCTACGCCACGCTGATGGCCGAGTTCGTGCAGGTACTGATGCTGAGTTTCGAGGTGCATGGCGGACAGGTCTTGCAGCACCAGGGCGACGCGGTGCTGGCGCTGTGGCCCGCCGAGCGCGCGGAGCAGGCCCTGCGGGCAGCCGTTGAGGCCCACGACCGCGCCGCCCACCTGGGACTGGCCGGGTCGCTGGGGCTCACGCTTCAGGTGCGTTCGGGGGTCGCCTCGGGCGAGGTCGTGACCGGCGTGGTGGGCGGGCAGCCCAGTGCCTACGGTCTGCCCGTCAACTACGCCCGGCGCCTGTGTGACGCCGCCGAGCCCGGCGAGACCCTGATCTGTGAGGCGGCGGCGCGGGCCGTGGGGAGCGCGGCGGCGCTGCGGCCCCGCCCCCTGCCTCCCCTGCGCGGCTTCGGACCGGACTGCCGCGCCCACCGGGTGTTGCCCGGCGCCGTCCCCACAACCCCCATGAAAACCGGTTAAGCGGCCGGGCCGTCTTCTCATGAGAGCGGTTCTTAGACTGGCCGCATGGAACGCAAGCCCCTGGTCCTCGTCATCGAGGATGAAAAAGACATCGCCCGCTTCATCGAACTGGAGCTGGCCGCCGAGGGGTACGCCACCGAGGTGGCTTTCGACGGCGTAACCGGCCTGAGCAAATTCCGCGAGGTCAACCCGGACCTCGTCATCCTCGACCTGATGCTGCCGGTGCTCGACGGCCTGGAGGTCGCTCGGCGCATCCGCAAGACCAGCAACACGCCCATCATCATCCTGACGGCCAAAGACGGCATTCAGGACAAGGTCGAGGGGCTGGACTCGGGCGCCGACGACTACCTGATCAAGCCCTTTTCCATCGAGGAACTGCTCGCCCGCGTCCGCGCCCACCTGCGCCGGGTGAACCCCGCCGTCACGGGCGAGGTGCGGGTGGCCGACCTGGTGATGAACCTCGACGGGCGCGAGATTTTCCGGGGGGGGCGGCGGGTCGAGCTGTCGGCCAAGGAGTTCGAGTTGCTCGAGCTGCTGGCCCGCAACCCCGGCAAGGTCTTTTCCCGCTTCGAGATCGAGGAAAAGGTCTGGCCCGAGTACACCGGCGGCAGCAACGTGGTCGACGTGTATATCGGCTACCTGCGCCGCAAGCTCGAGGAGGGCGGCGAGCGGCGCCTGATCCACACCGTGCGCGGGGTGGGGTACGTGCTGCGCGAGGAGTAGGGGCCGGGAGGCGGGAGGGTACACTGCCGGGCGTGACAGGCTTTCCTGACGCGCCCGGTTTCGCTGTGTTCCGGCGCCACCGTCCCGCCCCGGTGGGTGCCGCCCCGTGAGCCTGCGCTGGCGGCTGACCCTGTTCTACAGCGGGCTGGTCGCGCTGGTGCTCGCGGCCGTGTCGGTGTCGGTGTTCTTTACCATCCGGGGCAGCCTGATCGGCAACCTCGAGCGCGAACTGGGCAATTCCTACCTGCTGCTGCGGGACGTGGTGCCGGGGCTGAACCTCAAGGACCCCTCGACCTCCGAGGAGCGGGACGCGGCCGGAATCCTGCCCCGGGCGGTCTACCTCTTTCCCGACGACGCCATTCAGGTCGAGGAGCTGCCGACCTACGACCTGGCCTCGCTGATGCGGGATTTCGGTGAGGCGCGGGACCCGCAGGCGCGGCGGCAACTGCTGAACTTCGTGCGCAGTCAGGCGGGCAGTCGGCGGCAGTTCATCCGGATGGGTCCGGACAACGCCATCCGGCTCTCCGACGAGGAACTCACCCGCCTGATCGGGTCGCCGAACGGGCGCATCCTGGTCGAGCGGGAGGTGCGCGACCCCTACACCGACATCCGCCGCCCGCACCTGTTCATGGTGGTGCTGGGGCCGCTGCAACTCGACCCCGGAGCGCCGCCCAACCTCGCCGTGGCCTATGTCGGGCGCCCGCTCGACCCGGCGCTGCGGACCCTCGCGCAGCTTCAGCGGGGGGTGCTCGCGCTGAGCCTGCTGGGCCTGCTCGCGGCGGCGGCGGGGGCGTATGTCCTGGCGGGCCGGGCGCTGCGGCCCCTGCGGCAGGTGCGGCAGGCTGCCGAAGGGATCGGCGGGCAGAACCTGGACGAGCGGGTGCCCGTGCCCAGGACCGGGGACGAGGTGCAGGCGCTCGCGCAGGCGCTGAACGCCATGCTGGGCCGCCTCCAGGCCAGCTTCGAGGCGCAGCGCCGCTTCACGTCCGACGCCAGCCACGAACTGCGCACGCCGGTCACCGCGATCAGCGGGCACGCGGGCTACCTGCTGCGGCGCACCAACCCGACCGGGCAGCAGCGCGAGAGCCTGAACATCATCCGCAGCGAATCCGAGCGCCTCACCGCCCTGATCGCCAGCCTGCTGGAACTCGCCCGCTCGGACAGCGGGGCGCTGACCCTGACCCGCCAGCCCATCCTCTCGACCCTCTTTCTGGGCGAGGTGGCCCGCGAACTCGCCCCGCTGGGGCAGGCGCAGGGCACCGAGCTGCGCGTCGCGGGCGAGGAGGTGGCCTTTGAGGGCGACCCCGACCGCCTCAAGCAGGTCTTGATCAACCTCGTCGGCAACGCGCTCAAGGCGGGGGCCACCACCGTCACCCTGACGAGCACCCCGCAGGAGGAGGGCCGCGAGGTGCGCCTGAGCGTGGGGGACGACGGCCCCGGTATTCCGCCCGAGCACCTCTCGCGCCTCTTCGACCGCTTCTACCGGGTCGAGGACAGCCGCAGCCGCGATGCAGGCGGCGCCGGGCTGGGCCTCAGCATCGCCAAGGGCATCGTGGACGCCCACGGCGGGCGCATCTGGCTGGAGAGCGAGGTCGGGAAGGGGACCGTCGCCCACGTGCAGCTTCCGGTGGGGGACGTGCCGGAGCTGGAAGACGGCGACGTGCCGTGAGTGGGGGCACGCGCCAGACCTTCAACCCCGGCCTGAACCGGGTCACCCTGGGCCACTTCGGTGGGCTTCCGGACGGCATGGCGGGCAGCCTGGCGCACGAATGGTTGGCGACGTGGAGCATCGCGCCCCGGATGCGGGCCGAGCTGGGCACCCCGGACCTGCCCCCCATCCCCGCCGCCCGGAAGCGGGACATCGCGCGGCTGTGCCTCCAGCGGCTGCCCCGGCGCACCCAGGGCCTCCCCAGCCTGCTGCGGAGCAGCGTGGGGGAACTGCACGCCCGGAAGATGCGGGTGTGCAGCCGCTATCCAGAAGCTCTGGAGGAGCGCCTTTCTCGGGGAGACCCCCGCGCCGCCGCCTTCGCGGACCGTCTGGGCCTGGCGCTGGCGGCCCTCGTGGCGACCCTGAAGCTGGCCCCGGCGGAGAGCCGCGCGGCCCGGCCCGACTGGCCGGAGACGCACTGGAACCGCTGGGGGCAGGTCAACGACATCGTCCTGGGTGGGGGTGTGCTGAGCGGAACGTTGGGCCAGCACCTCGCCTCCACGGCGAGGGAGTGGCTGCCCCGGCTGGGCGTGGAGGGCGTGCGGCTGCATCTCTTCGCGCAGCCGCGCCTGTTGATGCTGCACGGTGCCGCGCGGCAGTACCGGGAGGGGCCGGTGCTCGTGCTGGACGCCGGGCACACCGCGGTCAAGCGGGCTTACGCGGAGGTCTCGGCGGGCGAGGTCCAGGAGGTGCGGCCCGCGCCCCTTCTGCCGACTCCGTATGAAGTCAGCGACGGGCACCGACTGCTGGACTTTCTGGCCGGGGCCATGCTGGAGACTCTTTCCGCACAGGAACGGGCCGAACAGGTGGCCGTCAGCCTCTCGGCGCATCTGGACGGGGCGGGAAACGTGAGCCCGGCAACGGCGGCCAGCAGCTTTTACGGCTCCCTCGCCGGACTTGATCTGGAAGCGGGCCTACGGGAACGCCTGGACGGAAGGCTCGGCCCCTCGTGTCAGGTCCGGGTGATCCACGAGGGCCAGGCCGCTGTGCACGGCCTGCCGGGGATGGACGCGGCGCTGCTGCTGGGCACCTCGGTGGGAGGGGCGCTGCGGGGGCGCGGGGAGCGGTAAGCGGGACCCGCCCGCCCCACCCACGCACCGCGCACTGCCTCCCGCACCCCATCACCCCAGCATCAGCGCGTGCAACTCCTCCATCAGCTCCTCGCCCTCGGCGGTGGTGCGGGCGACGAGGAAGATGGTGTCCTCGCCCGCGATGGTGCCCACGATGTCGTCGCGGCGCAGGCGGTCAAGCAGCAGCGCCACCCCGGTGGCGTGGCCGTCGGCGGTGCGAATCACCAGGATGTTCTCGCCCCGGTCCACGTCCTTGACGAAGTTCTGAAAGAGGCGCCCGAGTTCTTCTTCGACCCCCTGATGCCCCGCCATCTGCGCCAGGGCGTAGCGGTGGCGGCCCTTGCCGACGGGCACGCGCACCAGCCGCAGCTCGTTGATGTCGCGGCTGACGGTGGCCTGGGTGACCTGAATGCCCTCCGAACGCAGACGCTCAACAAGTTCGGCCTGGGTGGAGACGCTCTCGCGGGCGATGATGTCCTGAATGCGCTTCTGGCGCTGGTCCTTGCTGAGCATTGCGCTCATGGTATGCAGCGGGAGTGAATAAGGCAACGGTGAGGCGAGAGGGGGAGGCGGGACGCAGGACGGGGTACGCGGCAACCGCCCTCCCCTCCCACGCCCTGCTTACCGCTTCCCGCGCACCCGCCGCGCCTCGTCCAGCAACCTGCGGGCCACCTCGCGCTTGCTCAGGCGCGGCCAGGCCTCGTGCGAGCCGTCCGGGCGGACCAGCGTGACCTCGTTGTCGTCGCCGCCAAATGCGGTCCCCTCGCGCGTGGGGTAGTTCAGCAGGATGAAGTCGGCGTTTTTACGCTCCGCCTTGGCGGCTGCCCGCTCCACCCCCGCGTGCGTCTCCATCGCAAAACCGACCAGCACGCGCTCGCCTTTCTCACGCCCCAGTTCCGCGAGGATGTCGGGATTGGGCGTGAGGGGGACGGTCACGTCGCCTGCGACCTTCGCCTGCTTCTCGGTGGCGGCTTCGGCCGCGCGGTAGTCGGCCACCGCCGCCGTCATCACGACGATCTCGGCATCCTGCGCGGCAGCCTTCACCGCGTCCCGCAATTCCAGCGCCGTCTCAATGCGCTGCACCGTCACGCCAGAGGGGTCGGGGAGGGACACCGGCCCGGTCACCAGCGTCACGCGGGCGCCCCGGTCCCGCGCCTCCTCGGCCACCGCGAAGCCCATCTTGCCGCTCGACGGGTTGCTGATAAAGCGCACCGGGTCGAGGTATTCGCGGGTCGGCCCGGCGGAGACGACGACGTGCAGGCCCGCGAGGTCCTGGGGAACCGGGGGCGTGAGCAGCGCCAGCGCCGCCGCCGCGATCTCCTCCGGCTCGGCCATGCGGCCCAGGCCTGACCCCTCCCCCGCTGTTCCGAACGCGCCGACCTCCGGCCCCAGGAAACGGTGGCCCCAGCCGCGCAGCGTCTCCGCGTTGGCCTGCACCGCCGGGTGGGTCCACATCTTCTCGTTCATGGCAGGGACCCACAGCACGGGGGCGCGGACGCTGAGCAGCGTGGCCGAGGCGAGGTCGGAGGCGTGCCCCCCGGCCGCCCGCGCGAGCAGGTCGGCGGAGGCGCCCACCACGACGACTGCGTCCGCCCGCGCCAGGGTGAGGTGCTGCGCGTCCGGGCGCGGCGAGAACCACGTCGCGTCGGTGGCGACCTCGTGCGCGGCGGCGGTGGCGAGGCTGAGATCAGTCACGAAAGCGAGCGCAGCGTCCGTGGCGATGACCCGCGCTATAGCCCCGCGCTCGCGCAGCCGCCGCAGCACCGAGGGAGCCTTCACGGCGGCGATGCTGCCCCCGACGATCACGAGGACGAGAGGAGCAGGCGGCGTCGGGGCAGTCGGGGCGGGCACGGTCACCCGGTCAGTCTAGAGGCCCGCCCGCTACGCCACCCGGCCTACCGGAACGCGGCAGCCCGGACGCTAGACTTTCCCGCATGACCACCACCCTGAACGCGGTGGAGCGCGTGCTCACCGTCTCCGCCGAGGCGACCCGCTGGGACACCTACGCGCCCCGTTTCGAGGCCCTGCTCGCCGCCGACCTCAGCGCCGAATCGGTTCCCGGCTGGCTTTCCGAGTGGAGTGCGCTGGAGGCCGAACTGGGACAGGTCGGCAGCAAGCTCGCCACCCACGCCGACCTCCACACGGACGACGAGGCGACCCAGGCCCGCTACGCCCGCTTTCTGGAGGAAGTCTCCCCGCAGGCGCAGCGCACCGGGCAGGCCCTGATCGAGAAGCTGCTGGCCGTGCCCGGCTACCAGCCTGCCCCCGACTTCGCCCTGACCTACCGCCGGATGCAGGACGAGGCGGCCCTGTTCCGGGAGGCGAACGTGGACCTCGGCGTGACGCACGAGGCGCAGATGAACCGCCACGGGGTCATCACCGGGAACCAGACGGTCCCCCTGAATGGCGAGACGCTGACCGTGCCGCAGGCCAAACAGCGCCTCGACCATCCCGACCGCTCGGTGCGCGAGGGGGCGTGGCGGGCGCTCGCGGCCAGCAATGGCGAGGTCGCCCCGCAGCTCGACGCGCTGATGCTGGAGCTGCTACCCACCCGCCGCCAGCTCGCGGCGAACGCCGACCTGCCCTCCTTCCGCGACTACATGTGGAAGCGGCTCGACCGGGTGGACTACACGCCCGAAGACTGCCGCGCCTTTCACGAGGCCGTGCGCGACGAGGTGGTGCCCCTCGCCGCCGAGATCGTCGGGGACATCGCCGCCCGGCTGGGACTGGACTCGGTGCGCCCCTGGGACTACAACCGCAACAACCTCCTCGACGCGGAAGGCCGCGAGTCGCTGAAGCCCTTCACGACGGGGGCCGAGCTGGAGACGCTGGCGCAGACGGCGTTTGAGGGCCTCGACGCCGAACTCGCCGGGCGCTTCGGGCAGATGCGGACGGGGGGTCTGCTGGACCTCGAATCGCGGCCCGGCAAGATGACGCACGCCTACTGCCAGTACTTCCCGGTGCAGAACCAGCCTTTCGTGCTGATGAACGTGGTGGGCACCGCCGAGGACGTGCGGGTGCTGTTCCACGAGGTCGGGCACGCCTTTCACGGCTTCCTGAGCGGGGCGGCGCAGCCCCTGGTGTGGAACCGCTGGAGCCCCATCGAGTTCGTGGAGATTCCCTCCATGGCGATGGAGTTCCTGACGCTCGACCACCTCGGGCACGTCTTCTCACCGGAACAACTCGCCCGCTACCGCGAGAAGCAGCTTCAGGGCGTGGTGGCCTTCCTGCCCTGGGCCGCTCAGATGGACGCCTTCCAGCACTGGCTCTACGCCGAGGCGGGCGAGGACCTGACGATGGCCGACCTCGACGCGAAGTGGCTGGAACTCGACCGGACCTTCCACCCGTTCGTGAACTGGGAGGGGCTGGACGAGGGAATCCGGGCGAAAGGCTGGCAGTACTACCACATCTTCCGGGCGCCCTTTTACTACATCGAGTACGCGATGTGTTACCTCGCGGCGGTGGGCATCTGGCGGCAGGCGCGGCAGGACCCGGCCGGGGCGCTGGAGCGGTACAAGGCCAGCCTGCGCCTGGGGAACACCGTGCCCGTGCCCGAGCTGTACCGCGCCGCCGGGGTCGAGTTCCGCTTCGACCGCGAGCACATCCGGGGGCTGATGGGCTTTCTGCGGGAGCGGCTGGCGGAGGGGAGCTGAGCAGGAGGGCCGGGAGGGGGCGACCGTCCGCACGTTGCCCCCTTCCCCAGCCCCGCGCTCCGGCCTAGCGCGGCGTGCGCCGTTTGGCCCATGTCTCCAGGCGGCCCACCGCGCACACTGTGGACATGACCACGTTTTCTGCCTCCCTCTGGACGGTTTCCCCCTTCGACCCACCGACGGCCACCCCCGAGCAGCGGCTCGCGGTGGGCCAGCTCCTTACCGACAGCCACGCCTTCGCGCTGCCGGACGACCCGCCCCTGCGGCCCGAACTGGAGGCCCTGGGCCTCACCCACGTCTCGCCCGACGAGGCGGTGCGGCACTTCGCCGTGTGGGACGGCGACCGGGCCGTGGCCTGGGGAAGCCTGAGCTACAGCCTCACGCAGAACCTGCACACGGCCCACGCCCGGCTGATTGTCCACCCGGACCTCCGGCGGCGGGGCCTGGGCCGCGCCGTGGCGGGGGCGCTGCGGGAAGCCGCCCGGGAGGAAGGCCGCCGCCTGATCACCCTGGGCACCACCAGCCACGTGCCCGCCGGGGAAGCTTTCGCCCGCACCCTGGGGGCCGAGCCCGCGCTGCCCATGCGCCAGAGCCAGCTCGACCTCGCGGGACTGGACCTCGAGCTGCTGGACCGCTGGAGCGCCCGCCCGGAGGGGGACCCCTACCGCCTGCACCTCTGGACCCGCGTTCCCGACGACTTCCTGGACCGCATGGTCACCATGATGGAGGTCATGAACACCGCGCCCAAGGGGGACCTGGAGGTGGACGACTGGCGGATCACCCCCGAGATGGTCCGGGCCTGGGAGGGCATGATCGAGGAGGCCGGGGAGGTCCGGCTCATCCTCGCCGCCGAGGACACCCGCACGGGCGAGCTCGTGGGGTACACCGAGACCTTCTGGCACCCGGAGCGGGCCGCGCTCGCCTACCAGGGCGCCACCGCCGTCCGCCCGGAAGCGCGGGGGCAGGGCCTGGGCAAGTGGCTCAAGGCTGACATGCTCCGCCGCGTGATGGCCGACTTTCCCGGCGCCCGCTGGATGCGGACCAACAACGCCGAGGAGAACGCCGCCATGCTGGGCATCAATGTGGCGCTGGGGTTTCAGCCCTGGGCCAGCTTTACCGAGTGGCAGGTGCGGCTGGGCTGACCCAGGGGGCCGGGCCGCTCAGACCAGGGTGGGCGTCCGGCGCGCCTCGGTCTGAACGGGGGTCGCCGGGCGGATGCGGCGGCGCACCCCGTCGGCGTAGTCGGCCACGTCGCGCAGCATCTCGGCGACGCCCGCCCGCAGCAGGTACTGGCCGCCCGGCAGCGGGGTCAGCGCCAGGAAGGGCGCCCGGCTGAGCGTGTCGAGGATGCTGCGCAGCTCGGCCGGGTTCACGCCGCTGCCCAGGCGCTCGGCGAGGCGGGGCACCCCAATGATGCTGTGCGCGGGCTGCGCCGCCAGGGTCAGCAGCACGAAGGAAAATGCCCCGCGCTGCGCGAGGTGGGCGCCGACCAGTTCGGACACGCCCGCCGCCGCGTTCAGGTCGAGGTCGCCCGCCTCCCAGTAGGGCCGCAGGTCGATGGGCGAGAGGGGCGCGAGCCGCGCGTGTTCCAGCAGCGCGACCAGGGCCTCGCGGGTCAGACGCGACGTTCCCACCTGCTGGCTCTCGGCCGTCAGCAGGACGCTGTGGTCGGCCCCATTCTCCCAGCCGGGGCGACGGGCCGACTCGCCCAGCGCAACGTGCACCACATAGCTGAACTCGCCCAGCTCGGCCGCCAGACGCGCCACACCGGGCGCCGCGTAGCTCAGGCGGTAGCCCGTCAGGCTGGCGAGTTCGGCAAGTTGCGCTTCGGGCGTCTCGGGCACCGGGCCGGGGGTGGGGGCCGCCACACGGGGAGCAGCGGGCGCCGGGCTCGGCATGGGGGCAGCGGCGCGGGGCGGCTCAGGCGCCTGGGCCACGGGGACCAGCGGCTCGCGGGCGGGCGCCACCGGACGGGCAGGCTCAGGGCTCTGCGCATGTTGCAGCCGCACCTCGCGGACGTGCGGGGTGGCGGTCACGACCACCCGGCGCGGCTCGGGGGTCCGCTGGTGCTCGGGGCGCGGGGTGGTGATGGGCGCGTGCGGCTTGACGATGCCCTCCACGCTGTAGCGGCCCGGCTCCAGCGGCGTGATCATCAGCACGTCGTTCACGCCGAGGTTGGCGTCGTGGTAGAGGGGGTGCAGGCCGCGCACGACTCCGGCCGCGCGGTCGATCTGGACCCCATGCTCGCGGCCACGGTCGTCCACGAAGACGGCCGGACCACTCTCGGGAAAGGTGGGCTCCAGGTACTTCTGAAGCCGCAGGACGCCTTCCTGAAGGCAGGGGCGGGTCAGGATGTAACGCATCTGCTTCATGCGGGGAACTCCTTCATGGATGGCGGTCCGAACCGGCACCGCCGGACACGCGAAGACTCGTGGGCACTGCTTACGCCAAACCATAGCAGAGCCCGCCCGCGCCACAACCCCAAAGTGCGCGGCCAGAGCGCGAAAATCTTTAGCGATGTGAGGAAAACCATACCCCTTCCCCCAGTGGGGGAGTCGCTAGACTGCCGGGCATGACCAGCGGCGACCCGACCCAGACTGCGCAGGCGCAGACCCTCGACCTCGTGACCCGGTACTACGCGGCCTTCAACGCGAGCGACGCCGAGGGCATGCTGGCCCTGCTCACCGACGACGTGCAGCACGATGTCAACGAGGGCGAGACCCAGCGCGGGCTGGACGCTTTCCGCACCTTTCTGGCGAGGATGGACGCCCACTACCGCGAGCGGGCCGAGGGGATCGTGGTGATGGCGACTCCGGACGGAAGGCGTGCGGCGGCCGAATTCGTGATTCACGGCGAGTACCTGAAGACCGACCCCGGCCTGCCCGAAGCGGCGGGGCAGACCTACGTGCTGCCCGTGGGCGCCTTTTTCGAGGTGCGCGGCGAGGAGCGCGGCGGCAAGATCGCCCGCGTGACGAACTATTACAATCTCGCGGACTGGACCCGGCAGGTGAACACGGGGACGGAGCAGGCTTGAGCCTCAGCGTCACCCCGGCGAGCGGCGAGGCACTGCGGGCGGCCCTGCCCGACCTCGCCCGGCTGCGGACCGAGGTGTTCCGCGACTTCCCGTACCTGTACGACGGCACCCCCGAGTACGAGGAGCGGTACCTCCAGACCTATCTGGAGGCGCCCGGAGCCCTCGCCCTGCTGGTGCGCGACGGGACCGAGGTGGTGGGGGCCAGCACCGCCCTCCCCCTCGTCGCGGAGACCGGGGAGATTCAGCGTCCCTTCCTGGGGTCCGAGTTCGACCCTGGCGAGGTGCTGTATCTCGGGGAGAGCGTGCTGCGTTCCGGGTACCGGGGGCGCGGGCTGGGGCACCGCTTCTTCGACGAGCGGGAGGCCCACGCCCGGCGGCTGGGGCTGCCCGTCACCGCCTTTTGCGCGGTGCAGCGCCCGGCGGACCACCCGGCCCGGCCCGCCGATTACCGCCCGCTGAACACCTTCTGGCAAGCGCGGGGGTACGTGGAGCGCCCCGACCTCGAAACCACGCTGAGTTGGCCCGACGTGGGCGAGACGCGGGACACGCCCAAGCCCATGCGCTTCTGGGTCAAGCGGCTGGACTGACCTCTCCCGCAGCGTCTACGACTTCTTCTGCTGCCTCCACCCGTAGGACCGCACTGCGTCCACCGCGAACCACACGGCAACCGCGCCCCAGATCAGGGCGGGGAGCCAGTTTTCCGCCAACCCGTAGCGCACGGCAGGAATCGCGCACAGCACAGCCAGCAGCACGCTGAGGGCGAAGACGATGTGGGGGGGCACGCGGCGACCGAACATGGGACCACGGTAGCGGAGGGCCTCTGGCGGATTCCTGACCGTCCCCGGAGCGCCCGGCGTGCCAGACTCGGAGGCACTGATGCCGGACTACGACGTACTCGTGATGGGGGCGGGCCACAACGCCCTGGTGACGGCGGCCTACGCGGCGCGGGCGGGCCTGAAGGTGGGCGTCTTCGAGCGCCGCCATATCGTCGGGGGGGCCGTCAGCACCGAGGAGCTGGTGCCCGGCTACCGCTTCGACTACGGGGGCAGCGCCCACATCCTGATCCGGATGACGCCCGTCGTGCGCGAGCTGGAGCTGACCCGCCACGGCCTGCATTACCTCGAAGTGGACCCCATGTTCCACGCCTCCGACAGCGAGACGCCGTGGTTCGTCTACCGCGACCCGGAGCGCACCGCGCGGGAGCTGGAAGCCCTCTTTCCCGGTCAGGGCGAGGCATATCGCAAGTTTCTGGACGACTGGACCCCGTTTGCCCGTTCGGTGGCTGACCTCTTCAACTCGGCGCCGGGACCGCTGGAGCTGGGCAAGATGGTGATGGGCAGCGGCCGTGCTGGAAAGGGTGGGGGCCGCGAGATGCAGACCCAGCTCTCGCGCATCCTGCGGCCCTACGGGGACGTGGCGCGGGAATACTTTTCGGAGGAGCGGGTGCGGGCGCCGCTGACCTGGATGGCGGCGCAGAGCGGCCCGCCGCCCACGGACCCCCTGAGTGCCCCCTTCCTGCTGTGGCACCCCCTCTATCACGAGGGCGGGGTCGCGCGGCCCAAGGGCGGCTCCGGCGGCCTGACGCGGGCGCTGCGGCGGGCCACCGAGGACTACGGCGGCGAGGTGCATGTCAATGCCCCGGTGAAACGGATTCTGGTGCGGGGCGGAAAGGCGCAGGGCGTGGAGCTGGAGAATGGCGAACGCTACACCGCCCGCGCGGTCGTGTCCGGTGCCCACGTCCTGACGACGGCGGGGGCCTTACCTGAGGAACACGTTCCCGAGGCTGCCCGGCGGGTGCGGGTGGGCAACGGCTTCGGCATGATCCTGCGGCTGGCGCTGAGCGAGAAGGTGCGCTACCGCCAGCACACCGAGCCGGAGTCGCGGGTGGGGCTGGGGCTCCTCATCAAGGACGAGCGGCAACTGGCGAAGGCGTATGGGGAATATCTGGCGGGCGAACCGACCACCGATCCCCCGCTGATCGCCATGAGCTTTTCCGCCGTGGACGACAGCCTCGCGCCCCCCGGCGGCGAGGTGCTGTGGCTGTGGGCGCAGTACTATCCCTATGAACTGGCCTCCGGCAGTTGGCAGACGCGCACGGCCGAGGCGCGGGAGAACATCCTGCGGGCGTTCGAGCATTACGCGCCGGGCACGCGGGACACCATCGTGGGTGAACTCGTGCAGACGCCGCAGTGGTTGGAAACGAACCTCGGGCTGCACCGGGGCAACGTGATGCACCTGGAGATGAGCTTTGACCAGATGTTCGCCTTCCGGCCCTGGATGGCCGCGAGCCAGTACCGCTGGCCGGGGCTCAAGGGCCTGTACCTGACGGGCGCGAGCACCCACCCCGGCGGCGGCATCATGGGGGCGTCGGGGCGGAATGCGGCGCGGGTGCTGCTGCGCGACCTGACGCGGCGGGGGTGGAAGTGAGGGGGCTGTTCGGAAGGGTGAAGAAGCGGCCCCGCCTTGGCGCGGGGGTGGCGGTCCTGCGGGGTGACGAGGTCCTGCTGGTCCGGCGCGGGGATAACGGGCGCTGGGACGTGCCGGGCGGTGGGGCTCAGGCGGGTGAGACGCCCGAACAGGCAGCCCGGCGCGAACTGCGCGAGGAAACGGGCCTGACGGTGGGCAGCCTGCGCCCACTGGGGACTTTCCCGCACCGCCACACGTACCCCGATGGGAACGTCGTGAATTGGGAAACGCACGTCTACGCCGCCGACTTCGCAGGCGGGGAGGCGCGGGCCGGGGACGACGCCTCGGAACTGCGCTGGTGGCCTCTGGGCGGGTTGCCGGGCAAAGTCTCGGAGACGACCCGCGCCTACTTCCTGGCCCTGCGGACGGGGGCGGGTTGACCCTGCGCCTCTCCCCTACCGTTCGGCGCTTCGGCCTCGCCTTCACCGCCCTCGGCGTGGCGTTCCTGGGGGCGCTGCTCGTGCTGCGGGGCATGGCGGTGGGGTGGGGAATGATTGCCGTGGCCTTTCCCGCCTCGCTGGGGCTGGCGCTGGCGGGAGACGCGCTGGGAGTCGACTTCGCGGGCACGCTGCGGACGCGCTGGGCGGCCCTCTCGGCACAGATGCGGCCCTGGATGTGGTGGCTGGTCGCCTACGTGGCGCTCAAGATTCCGGTCCCCCTCTGGCCGGAGGGGTTCCCGGTGCTGGGGCTGCTCAGCACGGCGGCCCTGTGCGTGGCGGGGTGGCTCTACGCCGCCGAGCGGGTGGGGGCGCGGCGGGCGTGGGCGATGGCCGCGCTGTCGTTCGGGGTCGGCTGGGGGGTGGAATTGCTGGGAAGCCGCACCGGGTTTCCCTTCGGGATTTACTCCTACGGGACTGCGCCGCCGCCCACCCTCCTCACGGTGCCGCTGATCGTGCCGCTGGGCTGGTTCGCGCTGACGCTGGCGGCCACGCGGCTGGCGGGGGGGCGGGCGTGGCTGGCCGGAGTGCTGATGGTCGCGTGGGACGTGGGCTTGGAGCCGCTGATGACCGCCCAGCGGTACTGGCTCTGGAGCGACCCCGCGCCGCTGTGGGCCGGGGCGCCCCTGCAGAACTTCGTGGGCTGGTGGGTGGTGGGGACCGGGCTGGCCTGGGCCTTCACCCGCATTGCGCCGAGCTTGTTCGGGCGGACCGGTCGCGGGTGGGGGTGGCCGATGCAGGTGCGGGCCGCAGGCCGCGTGTCGGTGGGCTTCCGGGCCGAGGCGGTCCGCGTGGAACCCGCGCCCCGCCCCGACCTCTCGCGCCTCTCCTTCGCCGCCGCCTACCCCACCGAACTCTTCTTTCTGCCGGGGGGCCTCGTCCTCGTCGGGCGGTACGTGGAGGCCGGGGGCACGCTGGTGGCGATGCTGGCAGCGCTCGCCCTGGCGCGGGCGGTGCGGGGGCGGGGCACCGGGGGGCGGGCATGACTCCCGATCCGGTCGGGGCGATGCTGCGGGCCTCTATCCGCCGCAGTGTCCGCACCGGGCTGGGGGGCGTGTGGCTGCGCGGGCCGCTCCCGGCGGGGGGCGCGGTCCTCGCTCCCAACCACCATTCCTGGTGGGACGGCTACGTGATGGGCGAGCTGACCTGGGAACTGGACGGCGACTTCCGGGTGCTGATGACTTCCCGGCAACTCGTCCATTACCCCTTTCTGCGGCGGGTGGGGGCGCTGGGCGCCGACGAGCTGCGGGCGGCGGTGCGGGCGGCGCGGGCGGGGGCGTGGGTGGTGGTCTTTCCGGAGGGGGCCTTGCAGCCCGCCGGTCCCCCCCGCGAGCTGCGGCCCGGCGCGGGCTGGATCGCGCGGCAGGCGGGGGTGCCGCTCGTGCCCGTCGCCCTGCGGGTGGGCCTGCGCGGACGCCCCCGGCCGGAAGCCCACCTGCGTTTCGGGACACCTACGACCGCCGGAGGGCTGGCCGGGGCCCTCGCCCGCGAACTCGCGGCGCTGGACGCCGACCTCGCGGCGGGCGACCCGGAGCGGCCGCTGGCGGGATATCTGCACGTCTCCGGGGCGCCGCTGCCCGATCCGGCGCGGCCGGGCCTCGCCAGCCGCCTGCTCGCCCGGCTGACGGAGGGGCGGTGAGGGGGAGGCCCGACCTCGCCCGCGCCTACCGGCTCACGGCGGCGGGCTTTTTCGGATATAAGGCGCTGACCCTCCTCGTCAACGCGCTGACCTATCCCCGGCTGCGGCCCCGGCCCCTCCCCCCGGAGCGGCCCCGCGTCTCGCTGCTGGTGCCCGCGCGGAACGAGGCCCACAACCTCCCCCACACGCTGCCGGGCCTGCTCGCGCAGGGGGCGGAGGAGGTACTGGTGCTGGATGACGGCAGCACGGACGGCACCGCCGAGGTGGCGCGGGCGCTGGGAGCGCGGGTGCTCACGGGCGCTCCTCTCCCCCCCGGCTGGCACGGCAAGCCCTGGGCCTGTCAGCAACTGGGGGAGGCGGCGACGGGCGAGGTCCTGATCTTCACCGACGCGGACGTGCAGTGGCACTCCGGCGCCCTGGGCGCGGCACTGCACGAGTTCGCCCGCTCGGGGGCCGATTTCCTGAGCGTCTATCCCCGGCAGCGCAACGTGACGTTCGGCGAGCGGCTGCTCACGCCGCTGGTGGACGCGGTGCTGCTGACCTTCCTGCCGCATCCGCTGCTGCGCTTTCCGCACCACACCGCCGCCGCCGCCAACGGCCAGCTCATCGTGCTGCGGCGGGAGACGTACCGCCGGGTGGGGGGGCACGCGCTGGTGCGCTCGGAACTGCTCGAAGACGTGGCCTTTGCCAGCCGGGTCAAGGCGCGGGGCGGGCGGCTGGGGCTGGCGCTGGGGCGCGGGGTGCTGGAGGTGCGGATGTACCGCAGCTACCCGGACTCGGTGGCGGGCTTCGGCAAGAACATGGGGTCCTTTCACGGGCGCTCGCGGGCGCTGCTGGCCGCCTCGCTGGGATGGCACCTCGCGGCGTACACGCTACCCTGGCTGCTGCCCGGACACGTGCGGGGGGTGTGGCCGCTGCGCCTCGCGGGGCTGGCCGAGCGCGCGGCGGTCAACCTCCTGACCGGGCGGCGCCGCCCCGCCGACCTCGCGGAGGGCCTGCTCGCTCCCGGCACCCCCCTGCTGGCGCTGCCCGTGTATCGTCGGGCCATGCGGCGCAAGGTGGCCTGGAAGGGCCGGGAGTACGAGCAATGAACGGTCCCGCCCCCCGTCCCGGAGGCCCCGCATGAGCCCCCGGACCCGGCACATCGCCGTGATCGGGGCGGGTTTCGCGGGGCTCGCGGCGGCGCTGCGGCTGGCGCAGGCCGGGGCCAGGGTCACCGTGCTCGACGCCTTGAAGCGGCCCGGCGGCAAGGCGGCGCTGGGCTACGAGGACTTCTCCAGCGGCCCCACCGTGGTCACCATGCCGCAGGTGTTCCGGGGCCTGCACGCCCGGCTGGGCCTGGAGCGGCCCCCGCTGGAGCCCGCCCGCCCCACCACGACCTACCACACGCTCTCGGGACGGACCTTCGCCCCCGAGGCGCTGCACGTCGCCGGAAGCCTGGAGCCGACGCTGGCGCAACTCTCCCGCCAGGAGGCCCGCGACTATGCCCGGCTGCTGGGGGCAGCCCGGCGGATGTACCGGGACGCCGCCCCCACCTTCATCTTCGGGCCGCCGCCCAGTCGCGCCCAGCTCGCCCGCTACGCCCTCACGCAGGGGCACCGGGCCGCCCCGTGGAGCAGTCTCGCCCGCTTGGTGCGGAGTGGCCCCTTCCTGACTCCCTTCTGGCTGCGCTTCGCCACGTACCTGGGGGCCGACCCCTACCGCGCCCCCGCCGTCCTGCACAACATTTCCTGGGTGGAGCTGGGCTACGGGGTCTGGCACCTGGAGGGCGGGCTGGGGGCGCTCGCCGGGCGGCTCTACGAGCGGGCGGCGGCGCTGGGCGTGCGCTTCGAGTTCGGGACGCGGGTGCAGCTTCTGAGCGCCCACGGCGGGCAGGTGCTGGGCGCCCACACCAGCCGGGGGGCCTTCGCTGCCGACGCCTGGGTCAGCGCCGCCGACCGTGCCCTCACGCGCGGCTGGCTGGGACTGCCGCCGGACCCCGCTCCGCGTGGCCTGAGCGGGTTTGCCCTGCAACTGCGGCTCTCGGAGGACCGGGGCCACGCCCACCACATCTTCTGGCCCGCCGACTATACCCGCGAGTGGCGAGACATCCGGGCGGGGCGGCTGCCGGGTGACCCCACCCTTTACCTGCACCTGGACGGCGACCGGGCCTTCCTGCTGGTGAACGCGCCGCCGCAACCAGAGGCCGTCGGGGACGCGCCGGAGTACGGAGGGTTCCTGCTGCGCCAGCTTCAGGCCCGCTTTCCGCTGGAGGTGGCCGAGTGGCGGCCCCTCTCCCCCGCCGACTACGCCCGCACCGGGGTGGGGGGGGCGCTGTACGGACAGGCCCCGCACGGCCTGACCGGGAGCCTGCGCCCCGGCTGGACGCTGCCCGGCGCCCGCAATCTGGTGCAGGTGGGGGGCACGGTGCACCCGGGCGGGGGGGTGCCCCTCTCGATCCTCAGCGGCTGGAACGGGGCCGGGCAGTTGCTGGGCCTGAGCTACGACGACCTGGGGGGACGGGACGTGCCGGGGGACGGCGAGACGTGGCCCGGCTGACTCCCCTCGCGGCCCTCCCCGAACCGCCGCCCCGCCCCGGCTCCGGCCACCTTCAGGACTGGGCGCGGGCGCCGCTGCCGCTGCTGGAGGAGGGGGCGCGGCGGGCACGCGAGGGCGGCGGAAGCCTCTTCCGGCTGCGGTTGGGTCTGCCCGCCGTCATGGGCTTCAGCCCGGAGTGGAACCGCCGGGTGCTGACCGACCTGCGTGGCTTTCGCAGCGCGGGCACCTTTCCCCGCCTGGTGCCCTTCATCGCGGGCGGCATCGTCCTGACCGACGCCCCCGAGCACCGCGCCCGCCGGGGCGTGCTGAATCCGGCGTTCGGCCGCTCGGAGCTGGAAGCCCTGCGCGAGCGGGTACGCTTGGCCCGCCCCCCCGTCCCCACGGGCGAGTTCGACGCGCTGGACTGGGCCGACCACGCCGTGCTGCGGATGCTGAACGCGGCGTACTTCAGCGGCGAGTTTCCGGAGGAGCTGCTGCACGCCTTTCTCGCCCCGTTGCGGCGGCCCTTTCCTTACCCGGCGTTGCCCCGACCCCGGCTCTTCGCCCACGTCCGGGCCGAGCTGGATTGGCTGGCCCTGCGGCGGCGGGCAGCGGGCGGCGGCGACGATCTCCTCGCCGTCCTCGCCCCCCTCCCCGGCGGGCTGGAGGAGGTGCGGATCAGCCTCGCCGCCGCGCACGACACCACCACGCACGCGCTGGCGTGGACGATGTGGCACCTCGCCCGGCATCCGGCGTGGCACACGCGGGAAGGCCACCCCGCTGCCCTGAAGGAGACGCTGCGCCTGTACCCTCCCGGCTGGATGGGCAGCCGCCGCCTGGGGACACCGCTGGAGTGGGAGGGCGTGAGCCTGCCGCGCGGCGCGCTGGTGCTGTATAGCCCCTACCTCAGCGCCCGCGACCCAGGGCGCTGGGAGGCCCCCGGCGAGTTTCGCCCCGAGCGCTGGCAGAAGCCGCCCCCAGCCTGGACCTACCTCCCTTTCGGTGGTGGCGAGCGCATCTGTCTGGGGATGCACCTCGCGCACCTGATCATTCTGGAAGCGCTCGCTGGGCTGCCTGCGCTGGTTCCTGTGGGCGACGACCCGGTGCCCTGGGCCGGGGTGACGCTGGGACCCGTGGGGCCGGTGCGGGTGCGGGCGGTCGGGGAAGCAACGTCGTGACGGGCCGCCGCTGTGTCCGGCCTCCAGAATGGCCCGGTTGAGGTTGACGCATGCTGCATACCGCGCTATCTTGGTTCTATCACCGCCTGAGAAGGCGGCTTTTTTTATGGCCCGTGCAGGAGGGCTGCCCGCGCTAGCCTGAGCGCATGAACCTGCCCGCCGAGCCCACGCCTACCCCTGCGCCGGAGTCTGGGCCGCCACAGCCGGTGACAGTGCGGGACCGTTCGCCGTTGCCCGATGTGCTGCGGGGGCTGGCGCTGCTGGGCATCCTGATCGTCAATGTGCAGGACTTCGCGGGGTTTCGGGAGTGGACGCAGACAGGCGTAGACCGCGCGGTGCAGGTCGTCACCGACATGTTCTTCAATGGACGTTCCATCAGCCTGTTCGCCATGCTGTTCGGCTGGGGGGCGGCGGGGCTGCTGACCCGGCACGGCTCGGGCCTCCTGACCCGGCGGCTGCTGGTGCTGCTGGGGCTGGGCACCCTGCATGGGGTGTTGGTGTGGCACGGCGACATCATTTCCAACTACGCGCTGCTGGCGCTGGTTCTGCTGGTCACGGTGCGCCTGTCTGCGCGGGCGCTGCTGGGCCTCGCCGGGGTGTTGGGGGTGTACTGGCTGGGGTCGGGAGTGCTGCTGGCGCTGGCCTACCAGAACAGTCCCCGTCTCCGCACGGCGGGATTGCCCGACCTTACCGCTGGCATGACCTACGCGCAGGTCGTGGCCGGGCGGGCCGCCACCTTCCTCGACGACCTGATCGGGGGCAGCCTGTACAACGGCCCATGGCTGATTGCCCTGTTTCTGCTGGGCGCCGCCGCGCAGCGCAGCGGCCTGCTCACCCGCCCGCACGAGCACCGACCGCTGCTGCGCCGCCTGGCGGTCTGGGGGTTGGGGCTGGGGCTGCCGCTGGGGGGGCTGCTCGCCTGGCTGAACACCCAGCCCAGCCTCGCTGCTGGACTGATCGCCATTCCTGTCCGGATGGGCGGGGGCCTCGCCAGTGCGCTGGGGTATGTGGGGGTGGTGGGACTGCTGGCTGTGCAGGGCCGTCTGGGTCCCTTGCGAGCCTTTGCCGCCAGCGGACACGTGGCCCTGACGAACTACATCCTGCAGAGCCTGGTGATGACCACCGTCTTCTACCCTTACGCCGGAGGCCAGTTCGGCCGCTGGGGGGCCGCTCCCGCCGTGCTGTTGGCCCTGGGCGTCACCCTCGCGCAGATCCCCCTGAGCCAGTGGATGTTGCGGACGTGGGGCAGCGGGCCGCTGGAAGAGTTGGTCCGGACGCTGGTGTATGGCGGGCGACGCTGAAGGAGCAAGCAAAAGAGATGGACCGACACCGTTAGGCGCCGGTCCATCTCAGCTCAATAGGAAACGCCCCGAGTCATATGACTCGGGGCGTGTTCGCATCGCTGGTGCGTGACGTGACCTGTAGAAAGGAGGTGATCCAACCGCACCTTCCGGTACAGTTACCTTGTTACGACTTCACCCCAGTCATGCGCCACAGTCTAGACGCCTGCCGTGA